>DATLXT010000333.1:0-2407 GCA_035575475.1 Gemmatimonadales bacterium
GCCCGGACCGCCGACGGCGCGGTCGTGATCTATGTCCCCACCCGGCGCCTCGCCGAGCTGGTCACCCGCGCGTTGCGGCTCCGGAGCGTCCCCGCGGCTCCCTACCACGCCGGGCTCGGGAACGACGTGCGCCGGCGGGTGCTCGGGGCGTTCTTGCGCGATCGCCTCCGGGTGATCGTCGCGACGACCGCGTTCGGGATGGGGATCGACAAGCCCGACGTGCGCCGGGTTCTGCACTGGGGCCCGGCCAGGACGCTCGACGGGTACTACCAGGAGGCCGGCCGGGCAGGGCGCGACGGGGCGCCGGCCGAATGCCGACTGCTGTGGCGCCCCGAGGACTTCGCGCACGGGGAAATCGCCCCCGCCATGCGGCGCTACGTCGAGTCCCGGACCTGCCGGCGGCGGACCCTGCTGGCGTACTTCGGCGAACGGCTCGGCCGGTGCGCGGGGTGCGATCGGTGCGCCCCCCGTCGCGGAACTTGGCCCGGTGCGGGGGCCCGCTAGATTGGGGGCATGCACGACGCTCTCTACTTCCGCGATCACCACTACCAGGTGCGGGACCTGGTGCGCGAATTCGCGCGCGGCGTGGTGAAGCCGACCGCCCGCCAGCACGATCAGGAGAGCCGCTTCCCCTGGGACAACGTGCGCCGGATGGCCGACCTGGGCCTCCTCGGCATTCCGTGGCCCGAGGAGCTGGGCGGGGCGGGGATGGACTACATCTCCTACATCATCGCCATTCACGAGCTGGCCAAGGTGGACGCGAGCCACGCCATCACTCTCAGCGCCCACACCACCCTGGGGACGTCGCCCATCGTGGACTTCGGCACCGAGGAGCAGCGCCGCCGGTTCGTACCGCTGCTCGCCGCCGGGAAGGTCCTGGGTGGCTTCGGCCTGACCGAGCCGGGCGCCGGCTCCGATGCGGCCGGGACCCGGTCCGTGGCCGTCGAGCGTGGCGATCATTACGTGCTCAACGGGTCGAAGATCTTCATCACCCATGCCGGCGTGGGCGAAATCTTCGTGGTCACGGCCCGCACCGATCCCCACGCGCCCAAGACCGACGGCATCACCGCGTTCATCGTCACCAAAGACACCGTGGACCTCGAGGAGACGCGGCGCGTCGGGATCGGCCACGCCCCCGACCTTCCCAAGACCCCTGGCGTCAGAGCCGCGAAAAAAGAGGACAAGCTCGGCTGGCGGGCTTCGGATACCCGGGAACTGGTGTTCCAGGACGCGATCGTCCCCAGGGAGAACGTGCTGGGGGCCCCGGGGAACGGGTTCCGGCAGTTCCTCCACACCCTCGACAGCGGCCGCATCGGGCTCGCCGCGCTCTCGCTGGGGATCGCCGAGGGAGCGTTGGAGGAGTGCCTCGGGTACACCACCCAGCGCAAGCAATTCGGCCGCCCTATCGCGAGCTTCCAGGGCGTGCACTTCGCTCTGGCCGACATGGCCACCGAAATCGAGGCGGCCTGGCACCTGGTCTACCATGCCGCCTGGCTCAAGCAGAACGGGCTCCCCTACAAGCGCGAGGCCGCCATGGCCAAGCTCTACGCCTCCGAGTTGTGCATGCGGGTCACCACCAAGGCGGTCCAGCTCCACGGCGGCTACGGGTACACCACCGAGTACCCCGTGGAACGCATGATGCGCGACGCCAAGGTGTGCGAGATCGGGGAGGGAACCAGCGAGATTCAGCGCATCGTGATCGCGCGGCAGCTGCTGGGGGAGCTGATAGACTAGGACGTCGAGACTGGCTCGCCCCCGGGAGGCTACCGGCCCTCGGACACGCCCAGCACCTCGACCAGGAAGGCCCACCGGTCGGCCTGCTCCTCGATGATCTTGGCGGTCGGTTTCCCCGCCCCATGGCCGGCCCGGGTTTCGACGCGGATCAGGACCGGGGCGGGGCCTCCCTGGGCCGCTTGCAGCGCCGCCGCGAACTTGAAGGAGTGGCCGGGCACCACTCGATCGTCATGATCGGCGGTGGTGATCAGGGTCGCCGGGTAGTGGACGCCGGGCTTCAGATTGTGATAGGGCGAATACCGGTACAGAAACGGGAAATGCTCGGCGCTGTCGGCCGATCCGTACTCGGTCACCCAGGCCCAGCCGATGGTGAACCGGTGGAAGCGCAACATGTCCATGACGCCCACGTCCGGTAGCGCGGCCCCGAACAGCTCGGGACGCTGGGTCATCGCCGCTCCCACCAGGAGCCCGCCGTTCGAGCCGCCCCCGATGGCGAGTTTGGGAGGCGACGTGTACCCCTCGCGGATCAGGTACTCGGCCGCCGCGATGAAATCGTCGAACACGTTTTGCTTCTTCTCCAGCATCCCGGCCTGGTGCCACTCCTCGCCGTACTCCCCGCCGCCCCGGAGGCAGGGCACCGCCAGCACGCCGCCCAGTTCCAGCCAGACCAGGT
>DATLXT010000334.1:0-3160 GCA_035575475.1 Gemmatimonadales bacterium
ACAACGTGGACATCTCGACCATTCCGGGGACGGGTTACGCCGGCCGCGTGACCAAGCGGGACATCCTCGGCTTCATCGAGCGGGGAGCGCCGGCCGGGGCCGCGGCGGCGCCGGCCCTCCCGGCGCCCGGCGCCATCCAGCACCCTGTGGTCGAGCCGTGGCCGGGCGACCGCGTGGAGCCGATGTCCCGGATCCGCAAGATCACGGCCGACCACATGATCCTGTCGCGGCGGATTTCGGCCCACGTCACCAGCTTCTTCGAGGTGGATTACACCCGGGTGGCCGAACTGCGGCGCCAGCACAAAGCGGCCTACGCCGAGCGAGGCGTCAACCTCACGTTCCTGGCGTTCATCACCAAGGCCTGCGCCGAGAATCTCAAGAAGCATCCGGTGGTGAACGCCGCGGTGTCGGGGGACCGCATCATCTACCGCCGCGCCATCAACATCGGGATCGCGGTGGCGCTGGACTGGGGTCTCATCGTCCCGGTCATCCAGCACGCGGACGAGCTGTCGCTCCTGGGCCTCGCCCGGGCCATCAACGATCTGGGCGAGCGGGCCCGGACCAAGCGGCTCGCGCCCGACGAGGTCCAGCGCGGCACCTTCACGATCACGAACCCGGGCATCTTCGGCTCCTACGCGGGCGCGCCCATCATCAACCAACCGCAGGTGGCCATCCTGGGCGTCGGGGTCATCGAGAAGCGGCCCAAGGTGGTGAGCCTGCCGGATGGGACCGACGCCATCGCCGTCCGCACCCTGGGGATGGTCTCGATGTCCTACGACCATCGCATCGTGGACGGGGCGGACGCGGATCGGTTCCTGGCGGACGTGAAGCGGACGATCGAGGAGTTTCCGGAAGGAGCGGTCTAGCGATGCCCAGGGTGCTCGCGGTGTCCCGGGTCCGGGTGCCGGCCCCCAACGAGGCCGACTATCTCGCCACCCTGCGAGAGCTGGTGCAGTTCGCCGAGGCGCGGGGGCAGCGCATCTGGGTGTTCCGTCACACCCGGGACCCGCGGCTCTTTATCGAGTTCTCCGAGAGCCCGACCGAGATGTCGCACCGGGCTCAGGCGTCGCGGCTGCCGGAGGAGATCCAGCTGGAGAAACGGCTGCAGACGCTCGCCACCTATGCGCCCGACGCGTGGGATCTCTGGACCGAGGTCCCCCTCACCGCCCCCACGGAGGCCTGAGCCGTGACCCGGCGGAGCATCGTAGTGGACGGCGAGACCTGGCGGGTGTACCCCACGGGCCGGGTCACGGTGTACGGGCGGGACGAGTTCGGGGTGGTATTCGAGCAGGGGACGGGACCCGCGCGGCGGCGGCGGTACGCGCGCTATTCCCCGTTGGGGTCGCGGAGTCGCGACGCCTCGCTCGCCGAGCTGTCCGACCGCCGCCTGGTGGAGCTGTTCCGGCAGTCCCAGCCGGCGTGGACCGCCCCGGAGAGCGCCTACGGCGTCCGCTGACCTGCACTGCCACTCGACCGCCTCGGACGGCGAGTTCCCGCCGGCCGAGGTGG
Source organism: Gemmatimonadales bacterium (assembly GCA_035575475.1). Lineage (GTDB taxonomy): Bacteria > Gemmatimonadota > Gemmatimonadetes > Gemmatimonadales > GWC2-71-9 > DATLXT01. Next base: position 1,510 of record DATLXT010000334.1, read on the forward strand.
CCCGGCGCGCGGCCGGGGCGGGGCTCGCGGCCATCGCGCTCACCGACCACGACACGCTGAACGGCGTGGACGAGGCGGCCCGGGCCGGGGCGCCGCTGGGTCTCCGCGTGGTCCCGGGTTGCGAGTTCAGCGTCAAGGCCCCCTGGGGCGAATTGCACCTGTTGGGGTATTTCTTGCCGCCGGCGGAAGCGCGGTTGCAGGCGTTTCTCGCCGAGACCCGCGCGGCCCGGCGGTGGCGGGGGGAACAGATGGTGGCCAAGCTCCAGCGGCTGGGCGTGGCGCTCGACCTGGCGGCCGTCGAGCAGCAGGCGGGCCACGGCGCTCTCGGCCGGCCTCACGTCGCCCGGGCGCTGGTGGAAGAGGGGTTCACCCAGGACATCAACGAAGCGTTCCTGCGCTGGCTCGGCCGCGGGCGCCCGGCGTACGTCGAGAAGCCGTTGCCCTCGCTGCGCCAGGTGGCCGACTTGGTGCATGCGGCGGGCGGGGTGACGGTAGCCGCGCACCTGGGAGAGCACGGCACCGAGGGGCACATTCGGCAATTCAAGGAACAGGGGCTGGACGGAGTCGAAGCGCGGCACCCGAGTCATCCGCCGCTCCTGGAGCAGCGCCTGATGCGGATCGCCGAGCGTCTGGACCTCGCGGTCACCGGGGGTTCGGACTGGCACGGGGAATCCGAGGTGCGGGATCACCACGCTCCCTTGGGCGGCGTGGCGGTCCCGATCGAATGGCTCGAGAAGCTGGAACAGCGCTGCCCCAAACCGTCGCGCACCAACGTCTAGTCGGGAAGGCGGGTATGAGCGAGCCGCTGAGCGTCGGATCCCAGGCGCCGGGTTTCAAGGCCGAGGCGTCGGACGGCAAGACCTACACCCTGGCCGACGTGCTGAAGCGAACGCACGTGGCCCTGATCTTCTATCCCGGGAACAACACGCCCGGCTGAAACCGCCAGCTCTCCGCCGTGCGCGACGAGATCGACAAGTTCGAGAAGGCGGGAATCCAGCCCTTCGGGGTGAACCCGGCGGGCGCCGACAGCCACTGGAAGTACGCCGAGAAGTTCCGGTTCGGCTTCCCGCTGCTCTCCGACCCGGACCGGGCCATCGCGCGCGCCTACCGGGCGCTCAAAGACGACGGGCGCGGCATCATCCGGACCGTGTACGTGGTGCGGCGGGACGGGACCATCGCGTTCGCGCGGCGCGGGGCGCCGCCGCCGGACGAGATCGTGGCGGCCGTGGACGGCGGTGGCGGCTGACCTGGCGGGGAAGGTCGCGCTGATCACGGGTGTGGGACGCCCGGGGCAGATCGGCCATGCGGTGGCGGAGGCGGCCGGCCGGGCCGGCGCGCGGCTCGTGATCACCGACCGGAACGCGACGGCCCTGGCCGAGCGGGAGCGGGAATTGGCGAGCCGGGGGGTGGCGGTGCGCGCGGCCGCCGCCGACCTCGCGACCCCGGACGGCGCCCGCGGCGTCGTCCTCGAGGCGCGCCGGGCGTTCGGCGGCCTGGACGTGGTGGTCAACGTGGCGGGCGGCTTTTTCTATTTCGGCCCCTTTCCCGAGGCGAGCCCCGAGGTCCTGGACCGGGAGCTGACCGTCAACCTCAAGACCGCGTTCTTCATGTGTCAGGCGGCCATCCCCGTGCTGGTGGAGCGCGGTGGGGG
>DATLXT010000335.1:0-14392 GCA_035575475.1 Gemmatimonadales bacterium
CGAGCGGCAGATGCGGGCCCTGGCCAGCGCGGGTTGGCGCAGCCTGCCGCTCGCGGAATTCGCGGCGCGGGTGGCGGCGCCCGGCGAGGCCCCGGCGGCGAGCGGGGGGCGCGAATTCCTCCTCACCTTCGACGACGGGTATGCCGACCTCGCCACCCACGCCTACCCGGTGCTCGCCGAGCTGGGGTTCACGGCCACGACGTTCCTCATCACGGACTTCGTCGGCCGGACCAACACCTGGGACGCCCGGTACACCTGGCGGCGCCTGGTCCATCTCGGCTGGGACGCCGTGACCGCCTGGGGCGCCCGAGGCTTCGACTTCGCCTCCCACGGCGCCACCCACCGCCGGCTGACCTGGCTCGACGAGACGGCCATCGCGGACGAGCTGACCCGGTCCCGCGAGACCCTGGTGCGACACCTGGGACCGGCCGCCGGCCGGGCGGTGGCCTACCCCTTCGGCGCGGTCGATGCGCGGGTTCTGCACCTGGCGGCCGACGCCGGATACGAGCTGGGATTCGGCGGGGTGAGAGGGACCGGCGATCCCTACGCCCTGCCGCGCGTCCCGGTGTATGTCTGGGATGCGGGGAGGTTGCCCTTGGGCCTGCGTCGCGACGCGCTCGGCCGGGCGGGGCGGGTGGTGGCCCACCTGGCCAATCGGTGCGCCGTGATCACGACGGTCCTGCGAGCGGGGAGCCGAGGGCCTACAGACCCTCGACGCCCGCCACCGCCATCCCCATCGCGTGGTAGCCCTTGTCCACGTAGATCGTGGCTCCCGTGATGCCGCTGGCGAGCGGGCTGGCCAGGAACGCGGCGGTGGTGCCGACTTCCCGGGCCGTGAGCGGCTGGGCGAGGGGGGCGTTCGCCGCGTAATAGGCCACCATGCGCTCGATCTTCCCGATGGCGCTGGCCGCGCGCGAGGCGAGCGGCCCCGCGGAAATGGTGTTCACCCGCAGGCCCCAGCGGCGCCCCGCTTCGTACGCCAGGGTCCGGGTGTCGCTCTCCAGCGCGGCCTTGGCCGAGGACATGCCCCCGCCGTAGCCCGGGATCACGCGCTCGCTCGCCAGGTAGGTCAGCGAGAGCACCGAGCCCTCCGGCCGCATCAGCGGCCCCAGACGCGCCACCAGGGAAACCAGCGAAAAGGCGCTGACGCTGACGGCGGCGAGGTAGCCCGCCCGGGTGGTCTCCAGCAGCGGCTTCTTGACTTCCGGACTGTTGGCCAGCGAATGGACCACGACGTCCAGCGGCCGATCGCCGAAGTCCGCCTGCAAGCGTTGCGCCAGGCCGTTCACCGAAAAATCCCCCACGTCCTTGTACCGCTTGCTGGTGCGCACCTCCTCCGGTGCGTCCTCCAGGCGGTCGTAGGCGGCATCCAGCGGGTAGATTTTCTCGAAGGCGAGCAGCGACCCGTCCGGCAGCCGGCGCGAGGCGTCGATTTTCCCCCGCTCGAGGAGGTTGAGAAAGATGTTGAGCGCCGGCGGCCAGGTGCCCACGCAAACCGTGGCCCCGGCTTCGGCGAGCGCCTTGGCGATGGCGAACCCGTACCCCTGGTCGTCGGCGACCCCGGCCACGAGCGCCCGTTTGCCGCGAAGATCGATGCTGAGCATGTGCCTCCTACACGAAGAATCGCGCCGCCACCGGAATCAACGGCGGGTGTCGCACCAGCGCTTCCGCAAAGATGCGTCCCAGCGTCCGCTTCTCCTGGGGGATCCGGTTCACCGTGCGCGCCAGCGCGTTGAAGAAGCCGTCGTCGAACTGCTCGAGCGCCCGTTTGATCCGGTAGTATTTCAGATGGTCCTCTCCCAGCAGCTGCATCCAGGCCTCGTGATAGGCCGCGAGCCGGCGTGCGCTGGTGTCCCTGGCCCGGATGGCCGCGGCTGCGGTGCGCCCCGCGAGGCGCCCGGCCTTCATGGCGTTGACGATGCCGCCGCCCGAGAGGGGGTTGATCATGTGGGCGGCGTCGCCCGCCACCAGGACCCCGTCGGTGTAGGTCCGCCGGATCGTGGTGTGGACGATGACGCCGCCCACCGTGTACCCGATGGGCACCCCCCGCGGGAAGCGGCGGGCGATCCAGGCGTCGAGGTACTCGGTCGCGTTCCGGCCCCGGGCCTTGAGCGCCACCAGGCCGAGGCCCACGTTCGCCACCCCGACGCCCTTGGGGAATACCCAGGCGTAGCCGCCCGGGGCGATACCGTCGCCGAACTGGAGATAGATGGCGTCCGGGTCGAACTCGAGGCCCTGGAGCACATACTGGGCGCAGGACTCCATGTCGCGGGCCGGCACCCGGGTGTCGAGACCGGCCCACCGGCCCACCATGGCTTCGACCCCATCGGTCCCGATCACCACCCGCGCCCGGTAGCGCGCTTCGGTCCCCCGGTGGCGGACGGCCACCTCCCAGCGGCCGTCCGCGGTGCGCCGCATCCCCGTCGCCTCGGTCGCCACCTGCACCTCGACCCCCGCCGCCCCCGCGCGAGCGGCCAGGAAGGCGTCGAAGCGGGTCCGATCCAGGATCCAGCCGACGTCCCGCTCCGCCACCTTGACCTCGGTGTCGTCGGGCGCCACGAAGATGACGCGGCGGATCCGACGCGCCACCCAGTCGGCGCCGTCCGGGTCGGCGAACTCGCGCAGTCCCGCGTCGCCCACGCCTTCGGCGCAGCGCACCGGGGCCCCCACGGCGCGATCCCGCTCGATCAGGACCACGTCGAGCTCGGGCGCGGCCCGCTTGGCTTCCCAGGCCGCCACCGAGCCGGCGGGTCCGGCGCCCACCACCAGGACATCCAGGTCAGCCATGGGGCGCCATGGCCAGCGCCCCTACGGGGCAGGGCGCGAGGCACTTGCGGCAGCCGGTGCAGCGTTCCCGGTCGACCGTGAGCAGGTTGGCCTCCAGGTGGATGGCCTCGGGGGGGCAGAGCGGGAGACAGAGGCCGCAGCGGTCGCACACCGCCAGGTCCACGATCGCGACTTCGGCGGCTCGGGGGTGGGGCATGGGCCCAACGGTAGCGGCCCGGCGGATGAGCGTCAAGCATCAGCCTTGCTTAGAGTTACGCTTTTGGTTAGCTTGGGGCGCTCGTGCTGCGCCCGCCTTTCCCTGACCCGACGACCTAGTGCCGATTCGCTGGCCGAACTGGAAGATCGGTGCCTGGAGCCCGGCGAACGAGATTGCGGTCGATCTCGGCACCGCCAACACGCTCGTCTATGTGAAGGGCGAGGGTATCGTCCTCAACGAGCCCTCGGTCGTCGCCATCGAGAAGTCCACCGGGAAGATCAAGGGCATCGGTCTCGAAGCCAAGCGGATGCTGGGGCGGACGCCGGACGGCATTCTGGCGGTCCGTCCCCTGAAGGACGGCGTCATCGCGGACTTCGACGTCACCGAGAAGATGCTCCGCTACTTCCTCAAGACCATCATCGAGCGGCACGTCTTCCGCGTGAAGCCCAAGGTGATCGTGTGCGTGCCCAGCGGCATCACCGAGGTGGAGAAGCGCGCCGTGCGGGACTCGGCGCACTCGGCGGGCGCCAAGGAAGTCTGGATGGTGGCCGAGCCGATGGCGGCGGCGATCGGGGTGGGCCTGCCGGTGGAAACGCCCACCGGCAACATGGTGATCGACATCGGCGGTGGGACCACCGAGATCGCGGTGATCGCGTTGTCGGGGATCGTGTCCGACACCTCGATTCGGACGGGCGGCGACGAGCTGGACCAGGCGATCGTGCAGTTCATGCGCAAGAATTACAACCTCCTCATCGGCGAGCCCACGGCCGAGCAGATCAAGATCCAAATCGGCTCGGCGGCCCCGGTGGGCGAAGAGCGCGAGATGGAGGTGAAGGGGCGGGACCTGGTGTCGGGCATCCCCAAGATCGTGCGGGTGCACTCCAGTGAAATCCGCGAGGCGGTCCAGGAGCCGATCCAGCAGATCGTGGACGCCGTGCGTCGGGCGCTGGAAATCACCCCGCCCGAGCTGGCCGCCGACATCGTGGATCGCGGCATCGTCATGACCGGGGGCGGGGCGCTCATTCGGGGCCTCGACGTCTTGCTCCAGCAGGAAACCGGATTGCCCATCCATCTCGACGAGGATCCGATGACCTGCGTGGTGCGGGGCACGGGACGGATCCTCGACGAACCGGAGAAATACCGCAGCGTGCTGACCACGTAAGGCCATGGCGCTGGGGGGAGAGCGATACGCGTCGCGGGCCGACACCCTGGTCTTTCTGGGGTGCGTGGCGCTGTCGTTCGCCGCCCTCGGTCTCCCGGCGACGCTGCGCGACCCCTTGGCGCGCATGCTCCGCCAGACGGTGCTGGCGCCCTTCCTGACGCTCCAGCAGGCGTCGGCCGAATTGCGGACCGCGCGGGCCCGCTATGACGCCCTGGCGGCCCAGCGCGACTCGGCGGCCCTGGCGGCGTCGTTCCTCCCGGAGCTGCGGCGGGAGAACGAGCGGCTGCGGGCCTTGCTGGGGCTGGGCCAGCGGCTGGCCTGGGGCTACGTGTCGGGCGAAGTCCTGCACCAGGCCGAGCCGACCAATCCCCTGACGCTGGTGGTGGCGGCGGGCCGGGACCGCGGGGTTCGCCCGCTGGCGGGCGTGGTGAGTCCCGAAGGCCTGGTCGGCGTGGTCAGCACGGTGGATGCCCGGACCAGCGTGGTGCTCACCTGGGCGCATCCCGACTTCCGCGCCAGCGCCATGGCGGCCGACGGCAGCGTGTACGGCATCGTGGCTCCCCACGGCGCCCGGGGGCCGGGCGTCTGGCTGCTCGAGCTGCGAGGCGTCCCCTACCGGCAGGTGGTCCCCGAGGGGACGCTGATTCTCACCTCCGGACTGGGTGGCGTCTACCCCCGCGGGGTCCCCCTGGGCACGGTCGTGGGGGTGGCGGGTGAAGCCGAGGGGTGGGAGCGCACCTACCTGGTTCGTCCCGCCATCCATCCCGCCGAGGTCTCGCATGTGATGATCCTGACGGCCCCGCGGGTGGGGGCCGACGTGGGGGATGCCTTTTCCCGGAGCGGCGGGGCGGCCGTTCCATGAGGCGCGGCGATCGCTACCGCTACCTCGTCATCCTGGCCGGCCTCGTGGTACTGCACTTCGCGGTGCGCCCCCGACTGGGGGATGACCGGGTGGCGCCCGATCTGTTGCTGCTGGCGCTCTTGATCTACACCATCCGGTCGCAGCCGGGCCCCAGCGCGGCGGTGGGGTTCGTGGTGGGCCTGCTGCGAGACGCGCTGACGCCCGCGAGTTTCGGCGCGGGCGCGCTGGCCCACACGCTGGTCGGGTATCTGTCGGCCTGGGGGAAGGCCGTGTTTTTCGCCGAAAACCTGTTCGTCAGCGGCTGCCTCTTCTTCGCGGGGACCTGGATCCGCAACCTGGTGGTGGCGCTGGCGTCGGGGGCGCTGAAGGGCCAGGTCCTGGGATGGCATCTCCTGGTGTGGTCTCCGCTCCAGAGCCTCTCCACGGCGCTCACGGGGGTGATCGTGCTCTGGCTCTTCGGCCGATGGATGCTCCTGCGGGCGAGGCCGGCGTGAACGCCTTCCACCCCCACCTGCTGGACCGTCGTGTTCGGGGCGCGCGGTTCGTCGTGTGGAGTGCGCTGGGGATCCTGGTGGTGGCCTTCTTCCGGACGCAGATCCTGGGGCACGGGAAGTATCAACTCCAGTCCGAGACCAACCGTCTGCGTCCCATCCCGCTGCCCGCGCCGCGGGGGGTGATCACGGATCGCAATGGGCGGGTGCTGGCCGAGAACGTCCCGGGGTACACGGTGGCGCTGTTGCCGGGCCCCGAAGCGGAGATGCGGACGGCGCTGGCCCGTATCGCGCGGGTGGTGCCGCTGGACAGCGCCACTATCGCGCGGGTGCTCGACCCGCGCCGCCGGGCGCCCTACCATCCGGCGGTGGTGCTCTCGAACGCGCCCTTCACCGTGGTGTCGGCCCTGGAGGAGCGCCGCATCGGCATCCCCGGGCTCCTCATTCAGACCGAGCCCAAGCGGCTCTATCCCGACAGCACCCTGGTCGCGCACCTCGTGGGGTACGTCGGGGAGATCACCGAAAGCGAGCTGGCCAGCGGGCGGTTCCGCCACGCCCGGCTGGGCAGCCTGGTGGGCAAGGACGGCCTGGAACGGGCCTATGACGACTCCCTGCGCGGCGCCGACGGGGTGCGGTTCGTGGAGGTGGACGCGGTAGGCCACCTGGTGCGGGAAGCGACCGAGGCGGCCGCCCTCGCCCCGGTCCCCGGGGCCCCGCTGCGGACCACGATCGATCTCGACCTCCAGCGCTACATCGCGGAGCTCTTTCCTCGAGGCCAGCGGGGCGCGGTGGTGGCGATGAATCCGAACACCGGCGAGATCCTCGCCCTGTACAGCGCGCCCGGCTTCGACCCCAACGCCTTCGTGGGTGGCGTGGATCCCGCCTACTGGCGGTCCCTCAACGAGAGCGAGGCCCACCCCCTCCTGAATCGCGCGATTCAGGCCCGCTATCCGCCGGGGTCGGTGTGGAAGCTGGCCATGGCGGCGATGGCGCTGAAACGCGGGGTGGTCACGGCGCGCAGCCGGATGCCGATCCCCTGCCGGGGCGGGATGGCGTACGGCAACCGCTTTTTCCGTTGCTGGGAAGGGCGCGGTCACGGCGACCTGACGCTCACGGAAGCCATTGCCCACAGCTGCGACGTGTACTTCTACCAGCTCGGTCTGAAACTGACGCTCGCCTCGCTTCTGGAAGACGCCAATGCCTGGGGCTTCCGGCGGCGCACGGGCATCGATCTGCCCGGCGAGGTGGTGTCGGAGTTTCCGACCGGGACCGAGTACTACGATCGGCTCTACGGCCCGCGCCGCTGGACCTCGGCGGTGACCCTGAACCTCGCCATCGGGCAGGGCGAGAACGCGCAGACCCTGGTGAACATGGTGCGGCTGTACCAGATGTTGGCGACCGATGGCGAGAGCCGCCCTCCCTTCGTGGTCCGCCCCCGCGTCCTGAGCGCCACCTCGCTCGAACTCACCCCCGATCAGCTCGCCGTACTGCGTCGTGCCATGCGGAACGTGGTGGAGCAGGGCACGGCGCGCGGGTCCCGGCTCGCCGAGATCAGCATCGCGGGCAAGACCGCCACGGCGCAGAACCCCCAGGGGCCGGACCACGGGTGGTTCATCGGGTTCGGTCCGGCGGAGAAGCCGGAGATCGTGGTGGGAGCGATCGTCGAGTTCGCGCGCCATGGCTCGTCGGTGGCGCCGCTGGTGGCGCGCACCATCGCCCGCTACCTGGGCGTGGACTCCACGCTGGTGCGCGAGCTCCGCCTGGTCCTGCCCGCCGACTCCGCGCCGGAACCGGTTCAGATCCTGCCCGGCCCGCTGCCGCCGCTCCCGCCCGTCATCCCGCTCGATACCTCGGCCCGAGACACCTCCCGTGCTGGCCCGCCTCCGCGAGATTGACCGGCCGCTCGCGGCGGTGGTGGCGGCGCTGTCGGCGTACGGCGTCGCGGTGCTCTACTCGGCCGGCCAGACCGACGTGCCGACGTTCGTCACGACCATCTGGCACCGCCAGCTGCTGTGGCTCGCCCTGGGGATCGTGGGCGCCGTCTTGCTGTTCCGGACCTCGCCGCGGATGCTGGAGTGGGCCACGCCGTTCGCCTACGGAGTGGCCATCATCCTGCTCGCGCTCACCCTGCTGATCGGCACCGGCGCGGGGCCGGCGGCGGGCACTCGCTCCTGGATCGCCATCGGCGGGGTGCGGCTGGGCCAGCCGGCCGAGCTGGCCAAGCTCGCGACCATCCTGATGCTGGCGCGCTGGCTCGCCGAGCGGCGCGAACCCCCGGCCACCCTGCGGGAACTCGTGACCCCGGGCGTGATCGCCGGTGTCCCCTTCGGACTGGTGCTCCTGCAGCCCGATCTGGGCAGCGCCCTGGTATTCGTAGTCATCCTCTTCGTGATGTTGTTCTGGGCCGGCACCCGCCTGAGCCAGCTGGTGCTGCTGGCCTCCCCCGCGGTGGGGTTGATCCTGGCGTTCTCCACCGTGACCTGGGGGGCGTGGATCCTGCTGCTGTGCGGCCTGTTGCTCTGGTGGCGCCCCTACGTGTGGGAGGGACTCACCGTGATGTTCGCCAACGTGGTCATGGGGGTCATCGCCCTCCCCCTCTGGCAGCGCCTGGCGCCGTACCAGCAAAACCGGCTCCTCGCCTTCTTGAATCCGGAGGTGGATCCCCGCGCCACCGGGTGGCACATCATCCAGTCGAAAATCGCGATCGGCTCCGGAGGGTTCTTCGGCAAGGGGTTCACGGCGGGCACGCAGAAGCGCCTGGCGTTCCTTCCCGCCCAGCACACGGACTTCATTTTTCCGGTGGTGGGCGAAGAACTGGGATTCGTGGGCGTCGTGGCGGCGCTGGCGCTCTTCGCGGCCCTGCTGTTCATCCTGCTGCGGATCGCGCGGCGCGCCACCGACCCGTTTTCCAGTCTCTGCGTCTTCGGGGTGGCGGGCATGCTGTTCGTGCACATCATCGAGAACATCGGGATGACCGTGAACCTGATGCCCGTCACCGGGATTCCCTTGCCCTTCTTCTCCTACGGGGGCTCGTTTCTGCTGGCCTGCTTCCTGGGCATCGGCCTCAGTTTCCGGGTGGCCTGGGAATCTCGCCAGTCCGGGTATCTGTAGGCCGACCAACGGGTTACCAGGCCGGGGCTGGCGCGGTCTCGGGGCCAATCCCAAATTGAGGCCTTCCGAGCCCCCTCCATGGCGCGAATGGCTTGGTTCAAGAAGGAGCGCAAGCCCCGCACCTCCGAACGGGTCCGGCTGGAGATTCCGGCCGACGCCTGGGAGAAGTGCGACGCCTGCGGTCACATCGACATCAAGGACCGGTTCGTCCGGGCCCTCAATGTCTGCCCCAACTGCGGCGATCACCGGCGCATCTCGGCCCAGGAATACATCGACCTGCTGGTGGACGAAGGGTCCTGGCACGAGCTGGATGCCGGGCTCCGGTCGGCCGATCCCCTGGGGTTCGAGAGCTACGCCGAACGCCTGGAGGCGGCGGTGCGCAAGGCCGGGCCGCTGGAGGCCATCCGCACGGGCTACGCCCGCCTGGACGGCATGCCCGTCAACCTCGGGGTCATGGACTTCGCCTTCATGGGCGGCTCGATGGGGTCGGTGGTGGGCGAGAAGATCGCCCGGCTGGTGCGCCGCTCGATTGCCCGCCGGGTCCCGCTGGTCATCGTGTCGGCCTCGGGTGGAGCCCGGATGCAGGAGGGTGTGCTCTCGCTCATGCAGATGGCGAAGACCTCGGTGGTGCTGGCGGAGCTGGCGCGCGAGCGCGTGCCGTTCGTCTCGATCCTGACCAACCCCACGACCGGCGGCGTCTCGGCCTCCTACGCCATGCAGGGTGACGTGATCCTGGCCGAGCCCGGGGCGGTGATCGGGTTCGCCGGCCCGCGGGTGATCAAACAGACGATCGGTCAGGATCTGCCGCCGGGCTTCCAGACCGCCGAGTTTCTGCTGGAGCACGGGATGGTGGATGCCGTGGTCCCGCGGAGCGAATTGCGGGACACGACGGCTCAGCTCCTCCGTCACATGGCCGGCCGCCGGCCGGCGGAGGCGGCGGACTGAGCCGGTTGTCCTTCGCGGACGCCTGCCGCTTTCTCTTCCCCCGACAAGCCGGCCGAATCAAGTGGAGCCTGGGCCCCACCCAGGCCCTGCTGGACGTGCTGGGCCGTCCGGAGCGGCACTACCCGTCCATTCACGTAGGCGGCACCAACGGCAAGGGCTCCACCTGCGCCTTGATCGCGGCGGAACTCGAAGCTCGGGGGTTGCGGGTGGGCCTCTACACCTCGCCCCACCTCGTATCCGTGTGCGAGCGGGTCCTGGTGAACGGCGTGCCCATCAGCGAAGACGCCTTTACCGAGTGGGTGAGCTTCCTCCAGCCGCACATCGAGCGCGTGGACGCGAGCTTCTTCGAAGCCATGACGGTCATCGGCTTCGCCGACCTCGCGGCGCGCGGCGTGGACGTCGCTGTGATCGAGGTGGGGCTGGGCGGCCGCCTGGACGCCACCAACGTGATCACGCCCCTGGTGAGCGTGGTCACCAAGATCGCGCTCGAGCACACCGACTACCTGGGGAGCGACTTGAAGGGCATCGCCCGCGAAAAGGCGGGGATCGCCAAAGCCGGGGTCCCCTTCGTGACCGGCGAGCGGACCCCGGAAGTCCGCGAGGCCCTGTTCGAGGAAGCGCGGCGGCGCGGGGCCGCTCCCCTGATCGCGGTGGACACCGCCCGCCCGCCGCCCCCGGGGGTTCGGCTGGGCCTTCGGGGCCGCTTCCAGTGGGCCAACGCCTGGGTGGCGCTCGAGGCGCTCAACCGGCTGCCGCCGCCTTTCGGGCCGGCGGGCGACCGCATCCCCGAGAGCTTCGCCCTGGCTCATCTCCCCGGGCGCTTCGACGTGCGGGGCCGCTGGATCCTGGACGTGGCCCACAACCCGGACGGCATGGAGGTGCTGGTGGACACCCTGCGCGAGTCCGCGCCGCCCCGCCCGCTCCACGCCGTGGTGGGAATCCGGAACGACAAGGAATGGCGGCCCATGCTGGACCGGCTGGCGCCCGAGGTGGACCGCCTGGTGCTGACGGTGGCTCCTTCGGTGCCGCCCGAGCGGCGGTGGATCTGGACCGACCTCGCCTCCTGGGCCGAGCGGTACGCCGGCGTGCCCCGGCAGGCCGCGCCGCTCGAGGTCCTCTTCGAGCCCGACTTCGCCAGGGCGCTCGATCTGGGCGAGGAGGGGGCCGCGACGGTGCTCGTCACCGGGTCGTTTCACACCGTGGGAGACGCGCTGGCCCGCTTGCCGGGCTTCACGCCGGTGGAGCGGGCGGTTTGAGACCCCGGCGCCGCGTGCGCTTGCCCGGCTGCTCCGGGCCTCCGTAAATTGTTGCGATGCAAGGGAAAGCGCTTCCCGGCTTTCGCGATTTCTATCCCGACGATCTCGCTCTTCGCAATCACATCTTCGCCACCTGGCGGGCCGTGGCCCGGCGTTACGGTTTCGAGGAGTACGACGGGCCGCCGCTCGAGCCGCTGGAGCTCTATACCCAGAAGAGCGGAGCGGAGATCGTTCAGCAGCTCTACGCCTTTCGCGACAAGGGCGACCGCGAGGTGGCCCTGCGGCCCGAGATGACCCCCACCCTGGCGCGCATGGTGGGCGCCCGGGCCCAGGCGCTCAGGAAGCCGATCCGCTGGTTTTCCATCCCGCAGCTCTTCCGCTACGAGCGGCAGCAGCGCGGCCGCCTGCGGGAGCACTTCCAGCTGAACATGGATCTGATCGGTGAGCCGGGCCCCCTGGCCGACGCCGAGCTGATCGCGGCGGCGCTCGACATCCTGCGCGCCCTGGGGTTCGGACCGTCGGACGTGCAGGCGCGGGTGTCGGACCGCCGGGTGCTCCGTTGCCTCTTGCGGGGCCGGGGGGTGGTCGAGGCGCACCTCCCCGTGGCGTTCGAGGTCATTGACCGGAGCGAGCGGGGCCGGCGAGAGGCGTTGGTCGCAACGCTGCGGGAGGCAGGATGCGGGCCCGGGGAGGTGGACGCGGTGTTCGAGGTGGCCGCCCTGCGGGGCCTCGAGGCCGTGAGGGCGGCGCTCTCCCGAGTGGAGGGGGGGGAAGCGGTAGGGGAGCCGCTGGCCGAGGCCTGCCGGGCGCTCGACGTGATGGGGCTCGGCGAGTTCGTGTCGGTGGACCTCACGATCGTGCGGGGGCTGGCCTACTACACCGGGATCGTGTTCGAACTCTTCGACACCGGGAGGCGGCTCCGGGCGATCTGCGGGGGCGGACGCTACGACGGCCTGCTGAAGGCGCTGGGCGGGGTGGACCTGCCGGCCCTGGGATTCGGGATGGGGGACGTGGTCCTCGGGGAACTCCTGCGGGAGCGCGGGATGGTGCCCCCGGCGTCGGCGAAGCTCGACGCCTTTTTAGTGGCGGTGGGCGGGGAAGACCTCGGGACCGTGCTCCGGCTGGCGCACGACTTGCGCGATCGCGGGGTGGCGGTGGAGTACGCCCTGCGGCCCCAGAGCGTCCGCAAGCAGCTCGAGCTGGCCGCCGCCCGGGGCGCTCCCCGGGCCATCATCGTGGGACCCGAGGAACGCCGGAGCGGCGCTGCCGTGGTGCGGGACCTCGCTGCCGGCACCGAGACCCGGGTGCCGTTCACGACGCTCGTCGAGGAGTTTGCCCGCTGATGCTTCAGGCTCAGAAGATCACGCCCCGCGCCAAGGATTTCAGCGAGTGGTACAACGACGTCGTCATGCAGGCCGAGCTGGCGGATTACTCGCCGGTTCGCGGCTGCATGGTGATCCGGCCGCACGGGTACCGCATCTGGGAGCTGATGCAGGAGGCCCTGGACGGGATGTTCAAGGCCACCGGGCACCGGAACGCCTACTTCCCGCTGTTCATTCCCCAGAGTTTCCTGGCGCGCGAGGCGGAACACGTCGAGGGGTTCGCCAAGGAAGTGGCGCTGGTGACCCATACCCGGCTCAAGGCCACCGGCAAGAGCGGCGCCCAGGCGGTGACGGTGGACCCCAGCTCGGCGCTGGAGGAGCCCCTCGTGGTGCGGCCCACTTCGGAGACCATCATTTACGCGATGTTCGCCAAGTGGATCCAGAGCTACCGGGACCTGCCGCTTCTGCTCAATCAGTGGGCCAACGTGGTGCGCTGGGAGATGCGGACCCGACTCTTTCTGCGCACGACGGAGTTCCTCTGGCAGGAAGGGCACACCGCCCACGCCACCGAGGCGGAGGCGGAAGCCGAGGCCCGCCGCATCCTCGCCATCTACCGGCGGTTTCAGGAGGAGTGGATGGCGATGCCGGTGATCACGGGGGTGAAGACCGAGAGCGAGAAGTTCGCCGGCGCCTTGCGCACCTACTCGCTCGAGGCGCTGATGCAGGACAACCGGGCGCTCCAGGCGGGGACCTCGCACAATCTGGGCCAGAACTTCGCGCGGGCGTTCAACGTCCAGTACCAGACTGCGGCGGGAGGGCTCGAGTACGTGTGGAACACCTCCTGGGGCGTCTCCACCCGCATGATCGGCGGCCTGGTGATGACCCATTCCGACGACCGCGGGCTGGTGGCGCCGCCCCGGCTCGCCCCGGTTCAGGTGGTGATCGTGCCGATCTGGAAATCGGACGACGAGCGTGCCCGGGTGTCGGAGGTGGCGACGCAGGTGGCCCGGGACCTGGCGGCTGCCGGGGTTCGGGTCGAGTGCGACCTGCGCGACACGCTCAAGCCGGGCGCCAAGTATTTCGAGTGGGAAGCCAAGGGGGTCCCTCTGCGCCTCGAGGTGGGACCGCGGGACCTGGCGGCCGGACAGGTGACGGCGGCCCGCCGGACCGGGGAGAAGGCTCCGCTGCGGCTCGACGCCGGGCTGGTGGGGGCGGTGACCGGCGCGCTCGGCGAGATCCAGGACGGGCTCTTCCGAGCGGCCCGCGACCGGCGGGAGGCACACTCCATCCGCGGGGTCACCCGGGTCCAGTTCCTGGAATTCATGCAGGGCACCGGCGGCTTCGCCTACGGCGGGTTCTGCGGACGCGGCGAGTGCGAGGCGCAAATCAAGGCTGAGACCGGCGCCACGGTGCGCGTGTTGCCGGATCCGGAGTTCCGTTCTCCCGAGGTTCCCAAAACCTGCATGTGGTGTGAGGCGCCGAGCGTGACGGAGGCGGTTTGGGCACAGGCGTACTGAGCGCGCGTCCCCTGGGGTTCGACCCCGCACTGCTGCGTGCCATCGCGGATCGGGTGGGCACCCCGGCGTACGTGTATGGGGCCAACCTCATTCGCGCGCAGTATCACGCGCTGGACGACGCGCTGAAGGACGTGCCCCACCGGATCTGCTACTCGGTCAAGGCCAACGGCAATCTGGCGGTCTTGAGAGTCCTGCGCACGCTGGGCGCCGGCGCGGACATCGTCTCTGCGGGCGAACTGCGCCGGGCCTTGCTCGCCGGATTTCCCCCCGACACCATCGTGTTCAGCGGCGTGGGGAAGACCCGCGGGGAGCTGGAGGAAGCCGTACGGGTCGGCGTCGGCTCCATCAACGTCGAGTCGCCGAGCGAACTCGACGCGCTGATCGCCGCGGTACATGAGGCGCGGAGGCCTGCGCGCGTGGGGATCCGGGTCAATCCCGACGTAGCCACGGAGACCCATCCCTACACCAAGACCGGCGAGAAGACCGCCAAGTTCGGCGTCCCATTCGACGAAGTCGTCGAGGTCGCCCGCCGGATCGCCGCTGAGCGGCGGTTGCGGCTCACCGGGCTCGCGATGCACATCGGCTCGCAAATCACGGACGTCACGCCGTTTCACCGCGGGACCGTGAAGTTGCTCGAGCTGGTCACCGCCCTGCGGGCGTCGGGCATTGACACCCTGGAGACCCTGGACGTCGGCGGGGGGCTGGGGGTGCGCTACCACAACGAGAAGGTGCCAAACCTCGCC
>DATLXT010000336.1:0-9984 GCA_035575475.1 Gemmatimonadales bacterium
CGACGGCGCTCCCGAGAGCTACACCGGGTTCGGCGGCAACGCGGCCTTCCGGGTGATCGGGGGGAGCCTGCTGCCGGTGGCGGTGAACCTGCAGGCCGGCGCCGCGCGTCACGGTGAGGCGAACTTCGATGAAGCGTTCACCCGGCTCACCGCCGGTGCCGGCGTGTCGGCGAGCCTGCCCACGCCGGGCGTTTCGATCGAGCCGTACCTCTCGCTCACCAACCGGTGGTACAAGTTCTCCGGCATCTCGGGAACCGAGTCGAACTTCGGCTGGACCCTGGGGGCCAACGCCAATTTCGGGTTGTTCGGCCTGCACCTGGCGTACGACTCGGAGAGCGGGAACGGGACCACGGCCGGTGTGTTCGGTATCGGCGCGCACGTGCAGCTGCGCGCCCCGGTCGGCATGTAACCGGGTTCACAACCCATTCTCCAGGCACTACCTTTGGGGCGCGCCGTCACCGGCGCGCCCCTCTGTTTCCCCGGAGATCGGCTGATGGGTCGCGTGGCACGCGGGAGCCTGGCTGGCCTGCTCCTCGCGGTGAGCGGATGCGCGCTCACCTTCGACAGTACCAAGCTCGGCGTTCCCGTCTCGCTGGCCGAGCCGGCGCAGGGGCCGCCGCCCGCGGGGACGCCGTTCCGCGTGACCCGGCACCCGGTGTTCCTGCTCTGGGGCGCCTTCACTGCGGCCGAGCCCAACCTCGAAGACGTGCTCGCCGGGCAGGTGGGAACCGGAGCGCGAATCACGAACCTCCGGGTCCGGGTCCGGGCCCGGTGGACCGACCTGCTGGTGACGGCGCTGACCGCGGGCCTGATCTCGCCGCGCTCGGTGACCTTCGAGGGGGTGGTGGTGGGAGCCCGCTGAGGGCCGGCCGTCACCCCACCAGGTCCTCCACCAGCTGGGTGGTCCGTTCCGCCGCCCCCCGCCCCTCCGCCACCAGCCGCTTTCCCGCTTGACCGGCTTTCCGCCGCGCCCCGGCATCGTGGTGCCACACCAGCCATTGGGCGTGGAGGGTGTGGCGAGCGTGGCTGGTGAGAGCGACGGCACCGCCCTGCTCGATCAAGAGCGCCGCGTCGCGGCTCATCTGCCAGTGCGGGCCCACCGTGACCGGAACCCCGAACACCGCGGGCTCGAGCACCGAGTGGAGGCCCGCCCGGTGGAACCCGCCGCCCACGAACGCCACGTCGCCCACGGCGTAGAGATCCGCCAGCACTCCTACTCGGTCCACCACGATCACCGGCGCGTCCCCGGCATGCTGGAGCTGGGACAGCCGCACGGGGCGGGGGAGACCCAGCGACTGCGCCAGCTTCGCGATCCCGGCGAGATGGTCGGGATGCGGCTCGTGAGGTGCCAGGATGAGCCGGGCGCGCGGTAACTGCACCAGGAGGTCCGAGAACGCGGGGAGGAGCACCTGCTCGTCGGCGGGCCAGGTGGAGCCCGCTACGATGGTGAAGCGGTCCTTCGAATCGGCCAGCAGACGGGCGAAGGGTTCCCGCGCCCGATCGAATCGAGCGGCCCGCTCGGCGACGCTGTCGTAGCGGGTGTCCCCGGTCACCACGATCGCCTCCCGCCGAGCGCCCAGCAGCTGGAGGCGGCCGGCGTCCTCCTCGCTGATCGCCCCGATCCGGTCCAGCGCCCGGTAGGCCGGCGCGATCCAGCCCCGGGCGGGCCAGCGCAGGCGGGAACTGGTCGGGGCCACCGTCCCCGAGATCAGGCCCAGCCGCACGCCGCGGCGCGCCGCGGCGAGGGTGAGCTCGGGCCAGACGTCCAGCTTGCTGAACACCAGCGCCCGCGGTTGCAGGGCCGCCAGCGCCGCCCCGACCGGACCGGGCCGGTCGAGCGGCAGGTAGTCGGCGACGTCCACCGGCAGGCTCCGGGCCAAGCGCTCGGCGGAGGGGGAAAAGAAGGTGTAGGCCAGCTGCCAGTCCGGGTGGCGGGCGCGCAGGCTCTCCAGCACCGGTTTGGCCTGGAGTCCCTCGCCCACCGAGGGCGCGTGCACCCAGACCAGCGGGCGGGCGGCATCGCGGTGCGCCCGGGCCCAGGCAGTGAGGCGCTCCAGCACACCCCGCCGGGCTTCCACCCCGCGGGCCACCTTCTTGTCGAAGCGGGCGGCGAGCGGGGCGGCCCGTTCGGCCAGCGTCCATCCCAGCCGATAAAGAAAGGAAGGCCGGCCCCCCATCTAGCGCCCGGCCGTCTTCACGTCGTAGAGCGAATCCAGGATCCGCCGGTAGACCTCGACCGGGTGCGCCCCAACGAGGAGCCACCCCTCGAGGTAGAAGGTCGGCGTGGAGCGGGCGCCCGCGCGGGCCGCCCGCTCGGCATCCGCCCGGACTTCCTGGCGCGCGGTTCGGCCGGTGAGGCACTCGACCAGCGCCTGGCGCTCGACCCCGGCGCTGTCGGCCAGCGCCACGAGGTAGGGCCCGGGTTCTCCCATGGGGGCCCAGACCGCCTGCCGGAGGAACAGGGCGTCGTGGACCTCCCAGAACCTCCCCTGGCGCCCGGCGCAGGTGGCGACCTCGGCCGCGGCCACGGCGTTCGCGTGGATGGAGGTCAGCGGGAGATGAATGAACACAAACCGAGCCTTCCCGGTGCGGACGTACTCCCGCTCGAGGAGAGGCATGGTTTCCAGCGCGAAGGACCGGCAGGCCGGGCACTGGAAGTCGGCCATCTCGTAGACCGTGACCGGGGCGTCGGGCCGCCCCTTGGAGCGGGCGGCGAGGGGGTCGGGGCTTTGGCCGCCCCCGAGGCCCATGGCCGCCAGGGCGAGGGCTCCGGCGACGAGGACGCGCGGGATCGCCCCCGCGCGGCTGGTCCCGAAGTGTGGTGGGGGAATCACCCGCTGGTTTGGTCGAGATCGGCCGGGTAGGCGAGACCCGTCCTGGCGCCCGCGCTCACCGCGGTGGCGGACCGCGACGCGTCCATACCGCGATCACCCCGCAGCGGAGTTCGGCGCGCTGCAGTTGGACCGGCACTTCGAAGAGATCGTACACCTCCACACCGAACACGTCGTCCACCGGCATGCGCTCCACCGTACTCGCGTCGGCCGGATACCCGTCGGCGAAGTACGCGGGACGGCAATTGGTCCGGGTCATTCGCACCTCGCACCCCTGCCGGTTACAGAACATGCGAAGGCCGTTCAGGGTGCGCAACAGATCGCCCAGCGAGGCGGCACGACGGTGCTCGATCTCCCGTCGGGTGACGAACTGCCCGCGGCCTTCCCGACGGCGGGTCTCGAACTCACGATGCCAGTAGCTGGAGGGCTCGTCGGCCACGCCCGTGACCACGATCGAATCGAGCATGATGGCGGCCGAACGCGGCAGGTCCACCAGGTACCAGACGATGCTGTCCTCCACCGCGGTCAGCTCGACCGTCATCGCCTCGTACCCGAGCTTCCTCACCCGGAGGACATGGCTGGTGGCGGCGAGGCCCTCGTGGCGAAAACGCCCGGCGGAGTCCGTGGTCACCGCCTCGGGTCGCCCCATCACCAGCACCTCGGTGCCGCCAAGGGGCGTCTCGGTCTCGCGGTCCACCACCCGTCCCTGGATGAAGGCCGTGCCCGCCCTGCCGGAAACGGATTCGGCCCGCAGAGGGTGGAGTTCGAACACGTGCACGAGCGAGGTGTCGTCTACGGCCGCGACCTCCCAGGTCATCGTGAGGTAGCCCGGCTTCTGCACCCGCAGGAGGTAGGAAACCGGTGCCAGGCGCTCGTGGCGGAACTGCCCCGCGGCGTCGGTCCGCACCGGGCGCCGCCGCCCCAGCACGAAGACCTCCGCCCGCACGACGGGGGCGCCCGTCACCACGTCCACCACCCGACCGCGCACCACGTGGGAGTCCGCCTGCGCCACGGAGCGGCCGCCCGGCACGGTGAAGCCGAGCAGCAGTAGCCAGCCGGCGTACGGTATCAGGCGGTTCCGGGAACACGCCACAGTAGCACCCCGGTCTCGGGAACCCCGCCACCGAGCCCCCGCCCTCCGCGGCCCCTGATGCGCCGGGACGGGCGACGCCCCTGAAAAGTGCACGGTTCTCCCGGCCGATGCCACGGGCCCCGACCCCCTTGACGGCCCCGGGGTTGCGGGAATATTCGACCCCAAGTGCCCCGGAAGGGGTGAAGTGCTCATCAAGCCAAGGGAGGGAGTCAGGGGATCGGGTGTCGGTGCTTCGCCCACGGGATCTGCCACCAGCCTGTTCGGGCTGCGGCGAGCATGTGGGTGTGGAGCTCACCAGTCTGAGGAGGAGCCATGGGACATCGGTCGTTCAGGACGCCGTTGGCGTGGGGCGTCGCCGTCGTGTTACTGGCCGTGCCCGCGAGCTTCGCCCGAGCGCAGGGGCTCGGGCCAGCCGTCATCACAGGCCGGGTGACGACAGAGGCGGGGGCGCCGGCAACCGGCGCGGTGGTGTCGGTCGTGGAACTCAACATCGGGGTGTCGGTGAACCCGGAGGGGCGGTACAGCATCACCGTCCCGGGGGAGCGGGTGCGGGGCCAGGCCGTCACGGTCACCGCCCGCGCGATTGGGTATCGCGTCCAATCGACCAGCCTGACGCTGAACGCCGGCACGTTCGAGGTCAACTTCGCGCTGGCTCAGGACGTGTTCAAGCTCGAGGCGGTGGTGGTAACCGGGGTCAGTGCCGAGACCCGGTTGGCCAACGTGCCGTTCAGCGTGGACCGGCTGGATGTCACGGATCTCAAGGTCCCCGCGGTCAATGCGCTGACCCAGCTTCAGGGCAAGGTCCCCGGGGCCAACATCGTGGGGCACAGCGGCCGTCCGGGAGCGGCGCCGGCGGTGATCTTGCGCGGGCCGAAGTCGATGAACTCCCAGGGTCGCTCTCAGGAGCCGCTCTACATCGTGGACGGCGTGATCGTCCGCGGCGGGCTCCCCGACATCAACCCTCAGGACATCGAGAGCGTCGAGGTGATCAAGGGGGCGGCGGCCTCGTCGCTGTACGGCGCGCAGGCCGGCAACGGGGTCATCCAGATCTCCACCAAGTCCGGCCGCAGCCGCTCCGAGGGCTTCCAGATCGGGTATCGGTCCGAGGCCGGGGGGAGCGACATCGAGCGCGATTTCGGCATCGCCCGCCGGCACGCCCTGGTGATGGATGAGACGGGGACGCGGTTCTGCGAGTTCGTGTCCGGCCAGCCGCTCTGCGCCCGGACCTTCGACTACCGCCAGACCGTGGAGGCGATCAACAACGCTCCCACGCTCAACCTTCCGGCCGCGCCGTCGTTGCCGGTGGATCCCGGCGCCACCTCGCCCGGAGCGGCGGTGCTGAAGACCCGCTTCCAGATCGACCCCTACCCGTTCTCGACCTGGAATGCGGTGAACCAGGCGGTGCGGCCCAACCCGTTCCAGACCCATTCGGTGGACGTCACCGGCCGGGTCGGGGGCACCAGCATTTTCGCCAGCGCCTCCTATGTGGACCAGCCCGGCGCCATCCGGTTTCTGGAGGGGTACGATCGGGTCTCCCTGCGTCTGAACGCCGACCAGGAGCTCGGCAGCATGTTCCAGCTCGGCGTCCGGACCTACTACAGTCATTCCGAAGAGGACGGCGAGAACTTCGAGGGCGGGAGCGGGAACGCGTTCTTCTACCTCACCCGCGCGCCGGCGGCCGCGAACCTCCTGGCGCGGGACACGCTCGGCCGGCTCCATGTGCGGACCAACCTCCAGACCGGCGGATTGCAGAACTACAACCCGCTCCATCAGCTGGCGACCGCCGATCAGAAGGAGTTCGTGGACCGGTTCCTGGGCGGCGCCGAGTTGCGGTTCGCTCCCCTGCCCTGGCTCCAGGCCAGCGCCAACCTCAACTTCGACGTCCGGCGCCACAGCGCGGATTTCTTCCGGGACAAGGGTTGGCGGGACACCTTCAACCGCCCGTCGGTGCAGGGGGGCTTCCTCGAGCAGTGGGTGAACAACAACGATGCCTTGAACGCGAGCCTGAACGTCTCGACCGAGCACCAGTTCGGCGACCTGCGCATTCGCCCCACGGCCCGGTACTACTATGAGCAACAGAACACCAAGTTCCGCGACCTGGGCGGCTCGGTGCTGGCGGTGCAGGGCATCAAGAACGCGGCCAACGTCACGTCGGGGCAGTTCGTGTCTTCGTCGGTGACCGAGACGAAGCAGATCTCCTACGCGGCGGGCGTCAACCTCGAGTACCGCGATGGGGTGTACATCCTGGACGGCTCGATCCGGCGGGACGGGAGCTCGCGCTTCGGCGCGCGGAACCGGTGGGACACCTACGGCCGCGTGTCCGCCGCCTGGCGCCTCGCCCGGGAGCCCTGGTGGCCCATCCCCGACGTGTCGGAGTTCAAGCTGCGGGCCTCGTACGGCACCGCCGGCCAGGTGCCGAACTTCGCGGCCCAGTACGAGACCTTCACCATCGGGGCCGGCGGCGTGGTGAGCTTCGCCACCCTCGGCAACTCGGAGCTGCGCCCCGAGAAGATGAGGGAGGTCGAGGTCGGCGCGGACCTGGACATCGCTTCGCGCATGCTGCTCGAAGTCACCTACGCCAATACCCGGGTGAAGGATCAGATCCTGCCGGTGCAGGTGCCCGCGACCACCGGGTTCGGCACCCAATGGCAGAACGTCGGCACGCTCACCAACAAGACCTGGGAGCTGAGCCTCGAGGTCCCCATCATTCGCCAGCCGGACCTCTCGTGGTCGGTGCGGGCGATCTACGACCGCACCCGCACCTACGTCACGGAGCTGCTCGTGCCGCCGTTCAACTGGGGGGCGCCGGTGCAGGCCGGCGGAGACATGTTCCGCATGCAGGAAGGCGAGCGCTACGGCACGATCTACGGCCGGAAGTTCCTGACCTCCTGCAGCGAGCTGCCGAACTGGACCGTGGACTTCCGGGCGCAGTGCGGGCCGGGGAAGGCGTTCCAGGTCAACAGCGACGGCCTGGTCGTGTGGGTGGGCCAGGGGAACTCGCTGGGCGACGGCATCAAGAAGAACCTGTGGCAGACCTCGCTCCCGGGCTCGCAGGCGCCCTACGGTGACATCCTGCACTGGGGGATGCCGATCGTGATGCGGGATACCGTCGGCGGGCCGGCGTCCATCGTGCCTCTGGGGAACGCTCTCCCCGATTTCCGGATGGCTTTCAGTACGGACGTGCAGTGGAAGCGCTTCACGCTGTACGGCCTCCTGGACATGGCCATCGGGCAGGACGTGTGGAATCAGGGGTTCCACTGGGCGCACCTCGACTTCCTCTCGAAGGACGTGGACCAGACCGGGAAATCGGTCGAGGATGCCAAGCCGATCGGCTACTACTATCGTGCCGGTCCCCCGTTCTCCAGCGGCGTGGGCGGGCTGTACGACATCCTGACGCCGACCAGCTTCATGGTCGAGGATGCGAGCTACGCCAAGCTCCGCGAAGTGCTGGTGTCCTACCGGATCGGCGCGATCAACGGTGTGGGTGACTGGAGCGTGAGCGTCGTGGGGCGCAACCTCCTGACCATCACGGGATACCGCGGGTTCGATCCCGAGGTCGGCATCCGGGGTGGCCAGTCGAACAGCGCGGCCATCAACGCGATCGACGCGTTCACGTTCCCGAACCTCCGCACCTTCACGTTCGGGGTGTCCTCGACCTTCTGAATGGGGCGACGGGAGGCACCCGTTTCCGGCGCCGCGGCCCTCCGCGGCGCCGGACCGGGGACCCGCTCCAGGGAGTGATGGCGACATGCGAAAGTTCCGGTACGTGGCGGTGATGCTCGCGGCGGCAGGGGTCGTCGCCTGCGAAGACCCGCTCGACGTGAAGAACGTCAACAACCCGAATACGGACGACGTCCTGGCGACGCCGGCCGACCTGCAGAACTGGATCCGCGACACCTACAACGCCTGGTTTCGCGGGAACTATTTCGACAATCTGCGGCCCCAGATGTTCACCTCGGCGCTGGAGAACCACTCCGAGCTGGCCAACTTCAACATGGGTCCGCGCTACCTGATGCCCCGCAACTTCATCGAGAATTCGCGCGGCGCGGCGGGCACGGGCGAGAGCAACGCCGACTTCGTGCAGTTTCACCGCGCGGCCCGCTCGGCGGCGCTGGGGCTCCAGAAGCTGCGCACCATCACGCTCGGGTCACCGGGGCTGGACGCGCAGGCCCGGGCCTTCGCGTGGTTCGCGCTGGGTCTGTCGAACGGCTACCTGTCCATGGTGTGGGACTCGGCCGCGGTGGCCTCGCCGGACGACGATCCGGCGTGCGTCTCCCTCGACTGTCTCCCGCAGCTGGTCGGCTATCGGCAGGTCAACGCCGCCGCCCTGGCGAACCTGGATTCGGCGGAAGCCGTGGCCCTGGCGGCCCCGTCGGGGGCGTTCCCCATTCCGGCCGCGTGGCTGCGGCAGGACGCCGGGGTCAGCCAGGCGAGTTTCCTGCGGCTGGTGCGGTCGTACCGGGCCCAGATCCGAGCCGGCGTGGCCCGCACTCCGGCCGAGCGCGCCGCGGTGGATTGGACCCGGGTGATCGCCGATGCCGAAGCCGGCATCACGGCCAACTTCCAGATCAACGCCGATCCCGCCAACAACTGGACCATCAGCTGGCCGGTGAACAATTTCCGCGCGGGGAGCTGGCACGGGATGCACCAGTTCATGATCGGCATGGCGGACACCAGCGGAGAGTACGAGCGCTGGCTCAACACGCCGCGGGCCAGCAAGGTCCAGTTCCTGATCCAAACGCCGGATCGCCGGTTCCCCGTCGGGGCGACTCGGACGGCCCAGCAGAGCGGCACCGCCGTGCTGCCCCCCGGCCAGTACTTCCGGAATCGCCCGCCCGGTGACGATACGCCGGGCGACGGGCTGGGGAGCTCGATGTACGACCACTATCGGTTCCGCGCGTTCTTCAATGCCAACCGGATCGGGCCCTATCCCATCCTGACCAAAGCCGAGATCGATCTGCTGGCGGCCGAGGGGTACATCCGAACCGGGGACCTGGAACGGGCGAGGGCCAAGATCAACCTGACGCGCGCGGCGTCGGGCCTGGACACGATCCCCGCCGGCGTCGCCCTCACGGATCCGGTGCCGGGGGGGACGCGATGCGTGCCGCGCGTGCCGGTCTGGACGGGAACCGCCTACCAGGCGGTCTGCGGCAACATCTGGGAGGCGCTGAAGTGGGAAAAACGGATGGAGACCGCGTACACGGGCTACGGCAACTGGTTCATCGATTCCCGGGGCTGGGGGGACCTCCCCGAAGGCACCGCGCTCGATTGGCCGGTTCCGTGGCAGGAGAAGGACACGCGCCGGCTCTCCTTCGTGACCGTGTGGGGGGGCTGCAGCCGGCTGAGCACGGGGGAGAGCGCGGGTCCGAGCACCTACGGCCCGGCCATCAGCTGTAATCCGACTCCGTGATGGGCACGGCCTTTCCGCCTCCGTCGCTGGCCTTGCGGGCGGCGGCCCTGCTGTTGGCCGCCGCCTGCCAGACGGGATGTTACACCTACTCGCCGCCCGGGGCCGTGGCGCCCGAGCCCGCCCAGACGTTTTCCTTCGCGCTCACCGATCACGGCCGGGCGGCCCTGGCCGACCGGGTGGGAGCGGGTACCGACTACCTCGAGGGGGTGCTCCTCGCGGTGACCGAGAGCACCTACACTGTGAGCGTGCGCCGCGTGGCCGACATCCGGCGCCGGGTGGTCCGGTGGAACGGCGAGGTAGTGTCCTTCCGGCGGGATTACGTCGGCACGGTCCGGGCGCGCCGGTTGTCCCGGGGACGCACGGCCCTGGCGCTCGGGGGCACCACGGCGGCGCTGGTGGGGTTGGTGGCCACGCGTGGGCTCGGGGTTCTCGGCAACGACAGCGGGCGCGACCCCGGCGAGGAGCCGCCGGGCGGGGAGACGTCCCGGGTGTTTCCATTGACCCTGATCATGAACCTACTCAGATCGAGATGACCATGAAGACTCTTCGGTGGGGACTCTTGATGGTGATGGGGATCGCGGCGTGCGAGAAGGACGCCACCGAGCCGCGCGAGATCGTACCGACCGCGGCGGTCCGGTTTATCAACGCCG
>DATLXT010000337.1:0-3133 GCA_035575475.1 Gemmatimonadales bacterium
ACCGCCTGGGCCACGCCCGCCGCGCTCACGGCCCAGCGACTGCGCGCGCGCAGCGCGGCCGCGAGGAACGGCGGCACCGGCGCGAACTGCGCACGGTTGCTGAGCACCCGCTCCAAGTAATCGTGGATCCGGGCCATGGCGAAGCGGACCCGCGCCTCCTCCCCGGCGGCCGAGTCGGCGAGGACCTGGGGCGACAGGTTCAGGACCGACTGGAGCAGGGCCAGCGACGAGTCGTGCTCGGCCCGGATCTGGTCCCAATCCTCCGGGTCGAGCGTCACTCCGGCCGAATCCGCCTGCCAGATCAAGATGGTGCGCTGAGCCAACAGCTCGAGGAATCCCTGGATTTGCTCATCGCTCGCGCTGGCGAAGCCCTGGACGTACTGCGGGTCCATGGCGAAGAGCCACCGCACCAGATCGCTCACCCGGAACGCCCCGCCCCGGTAGGTCACCAGCGCCCGCCGGTCGTCCCAGGCCGCGTTCAGGTTCTGGACCGCCTGCCGCGCGATGGCGGGCGCGTCGTCTTTCATCTTCACCCGACGGACGCGGGACAGGCTGTCGAGGTAGGTGGAATCGAAGCGGAGCTGGAGCCGGCTTTCCAGTTCCGCCTGGAAGGAATCGCGCACTTCGCCGAGCGGCGGGCGGCGGATCAGGTGGAACCCGTAGGCGCTCCGCACCACCTCGCTGATCTGGCCGGGCGCCAGCGCCCAGGCCGCGTCTTTGAACTCCGGCACCAGGGGGTCGCTTCGCTCGGAGAGGCCCAGGTACCCGCCCCGGCCCTTGCTGCCCGGATCGTCGGAATGCTGGCGGGCGAGCTGCCCGAAGTTGGCGCCGTTGCGGGCCCGGATCTGCCGCAGCAGCCCCTCGATCTGTCGCCGCTTCTGCTCTTCGACCTCGGCCCCGGAGTTGGCCGGCACCCGCACCAGGATGTGCTGGAACGCCCGGGCCCCGCCCGCCGCGAACGCGGAATCCACCTGCGCCCCGGAGAGCAGGATCCGGCCGGCGCTGAGCCGATCGTGAAACTTCTCCCACTTGCGCTGGGCCACGAGCGGCCAGGCGGCGGCCAGCACGGTAGCCGAGTCGGTGAGCGGTTCGTTCCGGGCCAGGGCGGTGGCGAACAGCGCGTAGTCCACCCAGACGTATGCCAGGGACGACACCGTGCCCTGGTTGATGGGGATCCGTTTGGCGTGGGCGACCAGCTCGGCCAGCCGCTCGGTGCTCAGCGTCTCCCCTCCCGCCCGGGCCGCCTCGTCCGCGTGAGCCGAAAAGGCGTCCCGCACCGCCTGACACCCCGCGAGCGTGAACACCAGAACCAGCACCCCGAGCCGTCGCATGCCTTCTCCTTATCCGTGGACGTCGTTGAGGACCGCGGTGAGCGCGCGCACCAGGCCGGGGCCCAGACCCTCGCCCCCCAGGCGCCGCAACCGCAGCGAGAGCGGGACGGTGCGCCGCACTTCAGCCTCGAACTGCACCGCGTCGAGCGCCGCCGTGAGCCCGGCCAGGCGGGGCTGCGCGGACGCCCGAAACGTAAGCCGCGCCTCGTCGCCCCGAATCAGGATGGTCTCGAGTCCCGCCCGGGCGCCGAGCGCGCGGAGTTCGGCCACGAGGAGGAGGCGGTGCGCGTCGTCCGGCAGCGGGCCGAACCGGTCGCGCAACTCCTCGCGCACGGCCTGAATCTCGCCAGGCGTGCGGGCCCGCGCCAGTCGCCGGTAGAGATCCAGCTTCGCCTCGTCGTCGGGCACGTAGTCCTCGGGGAGATGGGCCGGCCGGTCGAGCACCACCTCCGGCGGCTCCCCGCCGGCACCCGCCCCCGCCGCGTTCCCCTTCAACCCCTCC
This sequence comes from Gemmatimonadales bacterium, assembly GCA_035575475.1. GTDB lineage: Bacteria > Gemmatimonadota > Gemmatimonadetes > Gemmatimonadales > GWC2-71-9 > DATLXT01. Next base: position 1,834 of record DATLXT010000337.1, read on the forward strand.
ACGGTCTCCTGAAGCCAGCGCAGATAGGTGTCGAACCCCACCGCCTGGGCGTGGCCCGACTGCTCGCGCCCCAGCAGATTCCCCGCCCCGCGGATCTCCAGGTCGCGAAGGGCGATGCGATACCCCGAGCCCAGGTCGGTGTGGTGTTCGAGCACCCGCAGGCGCTCTTCGGCCTCCGGGTCCACCAGGTCGGGGACCAGCAGGTAGCAGTACGCCCGCCGGTGACTGCGCCCCACCCGTCCCCGCAGCTGGTAGAGCTGAGCCAGCCCGAACTGATCGGCCCGATCCACGATCATGGTGTTGGCGTTGGGCACGTCGAGCCCCGACTCCACGATCATGGTGGAGACCAGCACGTCCACGTCTCCCCCCACGAACCGCGCCATCACCGCGTCCAGCTCGGCCTCCTTCAGGTCGCCGTGGGCCACCGCCACCCGGGCCCGCGGCACGAGCCCCCGGACCCGCGCCGCGACGGTGTCGATGGTCTCGATCCGGTTGTGGACGAAATACACCTGACCGCCGCGGTCCAGTTCCCGCGCGATGGCCTCCTCCAGGAGGGCGTCGTCCCAGGGCTCGATGAACGTGAGAATGGGAGACCGGTCCTTCGGAGCCGTCTCCAGCAGGGTCAAGTCCCGCAGGCCCGCGAGCGAGAGATGCAGGGTCCGGGGAATCGGGGTCGCGGTCAGCGTCAAGACGTCCACCTCGAGCTTCAGCGCCTTGAGCCGCTCCTTGTGCCGGACGCCGAAGCGGTGTTCCTCGTCCACCACCAGGAGCCCCAGGTCCCGAAACCGCACGTCCCGGGACAAGAGGCGGTGAGTCCCGATCACGATGTCCAGCTCGCCCCGCTGGAGCCGCGCCAGCGCCTCGCGCTGCTCGCGCGGGCTCCGGAAGCGCGACAGCACCTCGATGCGCACCGGGAACTCCGCCAGCCGCTCGCGAAAGGTCCGCCCGTGCTGCTCGGCCAGAATCGTGGTGGGGACCAGGACCGCCACCTGCTTCCCCGCCTGCACCGCCTTGAACGCCGCCCGCACCGCCACCTCCGTCTTCCCGTACCCCACGTCGCCCACCAGCAGTCGGTCCATGGGACGCGGCCGCTCCATGTCGCGCTTGACCTCGACCGTGGCGCGGACCTGGTCCGGCGTATCCTCATAGAGGAACGAGGACTCGAGCTCCCGCTGCCACGGCGTGTCCGGGGGGAAGGCGAACCCCTCCGCCAGGGTCCGGCGCGCGTACAGTTCGAGCAGCTCCTCGGCCATCGCCCGAATGGCGGCGCGGGTCTTCTCGCGCTGGCGCTGCCAGACCG
>DATLXT010000338.1:0-3715 GCA_035575475.1 Gemmatimonadales bacterium
AAGATCGCCGCGAGCTCGAGCACTCCGTGGCCCGCCACGAAGGTCAGCAACCAGTCGGCCAGGCCGTAGTTGGCGAAGAGGCCCAGCACCATGCCGATGAACAGGCCGTTCGAGACCAGCACGAACAGGGTGCCCAGGCCCGCCGTGATGCCGAACGCGAAGGCGCCGAACGCCACCTGCACGTTGTTGGCGATGATCCGGGTGGCCACGATGGGCAGGAACGGGTCCGGCGTCTCCGCGTACCCGGTTCCCTCGGCCGCCTGCCGCACCCCCGCCTCGGCGCGGGCGATCAGCTGCTCGGGGAGGAACTCGTAGGCCGCCTCGGGGCGCTCCCGGATGACGAAATACCCGGCGACCGCCGGCACGGCGAAGAGGGCCAGCGCCAGGAGCACGGCACTCCGCTCGGCCATCACGGCGGCGGGGAAGTCCCGCAACACGACCGCGCTCAGGCTCCACCGCCGTCTCCCGCGCAGGCCGTAGATCGCATTATGGCCTGCCGTGACCACGCGCTCCAGGTACTCGAGCACCCGCGCGTCCACCCCGTAGGTCCGGGCGCGGGCGAGATCGGCCGCCACCTCGCGGTAGCGCGCCGCGAAGGCGGGGATCTCCGACGGGGACAGGTTGGCCAGGCCGGTGCGCTCGACCCGCGCCGCCAGTCGGCGGAATTCCTCCCAGGCCGCCTGCTTCCGCGCCACGAAGCGCTCGGCCACGACCGCGGTCCGGCCCGTCCCGGTCGCGGCGCGGGTGGCCAGCCGGCCGCGCCGCCGGTCGTGCTCCGCGGCGTAGAGCTGGACCAGGAACGCTTCCGGATCCGCCGGGCGACGCGGGAAGCGCGGCGCGAACCGCGCCGCCAGGTCCGTGGTCAGGCGCAGCCGCAGAGCGGGCTCCAGCGCATCCAGCCGCTCGAGAAACTGCGACAGCAGGCGGTACTCGTCGTCCGACAACTCCGGGACGCCCGCCTCCACGACCGGCTCGGCCTCGGCCGCCTCCACCGGCACCGCCAGACGGGCCTCGTGGGGCCGGTCCCGCACCACGATGGTCCCGGCCACGAGATCGCCCAGCCGCTTGTTCTGGGCGTGGACCAGGACGAAGCCCAACCCCACCAGATAGGTGAAGAGCGGCTGCGCGTCCACCACCCGGATCAGGTTCCGTACCGCGGCCGCGCCGAAGGTCACGGGGTGCCCCGTGTCCATCACCACCCGGATTCCCAGGTACTTCTTCCCCGGCGTCCGCCCGCCGTTCAGCGCCTCGAAGAGGAGGAAGTAGCCCCAGAAGGCCAGGAAGTTCAGCAGGACCGCCGCCGCCGCCACCCAGGCTCCACCCGGCCGCCCCACGACGCCCGCCAGGGCGGCAAGGACCACGTTGACGATCAGCAAGAGGAAAAAGAGCACCAGGCCGTCGAGCACCGCGGCGGCGAGGCGCGACCCCAGACCGGCCAGTTCGAGCTCGACCACCACGTGCTCGGGGGTCTCGATCGCCAGCCGCCGGGAGAACTGGGTGCGGATCGGGTCTCGCGCGGCGTCCATCACCCCGCCATCTTATCGGCCGGGAGGACGCATGGCTACCTACCAGCTGCGGCCCATGTCGGTCGGCGAGATTCTGGACGGCGCGTTCACCCTGCTGCGCCGGAATCTCGGTGTGTTGTTGAGCATCGCCGTCATCTGCCAGGGAATTCCCACCGCGCTCGGGCTCTACGTCGAGTTCGCGGGGGGCATGCAGACCCACTTCGGTCTCTGGGCCGTGGCCCAGATCCTGAGCGTCATCGGCTACCTGCTGGTCACGGGCGCTACCGTCCGGGTCGTATCCGAGGCGTACCTGGGTCGCTCGACCACCCTGGGCGACGCCCTCCGCTTCGCCAGCGGAAAGATGGGCGGCATCCTCCTCTCGGGGATCGCCGTGGGCCTCATCGCCATGCTCGGGTTCGTTCTGCTCGTCATTCCCGGGATCATCGCGCTCTGCGGGTACGCGGTGGTGGTGCAGGTCGTGGTGCTGGAGAACCTGCGGTCGTCGCTGGACGCGCTGGGCCGCTCCTGGAGCCTGACCAAGGGCTTCAAGGGCAAGGCGCTGGTCCTCTGGTTCGTGCTCTGTGTGTTCCTGTTGCTGATCGTCATGGGGTTCGGTGTCGTGGTGGCGATCGCCGCGGCTCTGGCGCCCGTGCTCATGGTACCCGCCGTGGTGGGCCTCAGCCTGGTGACGCTGCTGGTCTATCCGCTCACGAGTTGCGTCTTCACCCTGCTGTACTACGATCTCCGGGTGCGCAAGGAGGCGTTCGACCTCGAGCTGTTGAGCCAGCAGATCGCTCTCGCCCCCAGCGGAGCGTGACGCCGCCGGTCCAGACCCTCGCGGCCGACTCGGTCCGCGCCGCCCTGCGCGAGGTGTTCGCCGCGCGGGAGTACGACTGGGTCGGGCGGCCCGGCCTCCTCGCCTGGCTCCGGGAGCAGTACCTTCGCCTGCTCGATTGGTTCGCCCGACTGGAGCAGACCAACCCCGTGCTGTACTTCGTCCTGCTCGCCGCCATGGCGGCGATGCTGCTCGCGATCCTGGCGCATTTCGCTTACCTGCTCTGGCGCGCGTGGGGCTACCGCGAGGCGGCAGCTCCCGGCCGCCCGGCTCTGGGACGCCCGCGCGACGCCGCCTGGTACGCGGCCCGCGCCCGGGAGCTCGCCGCCCAGGGCCGCTATGCGGACGCGCTGGGCCATCGCTTCCTCGCGCTGGTGTTGGAGCTGGAGGAGGGCAAGCTTTTGACCTTCCACCCCTCCAAGACGCCGGCCGAATACGCTCGGGAGGCCCGGCTCGACCCGGAGGCGCGCACCGTCCTGGCGGAGCTGGTCCGCGCGCTCTATGGCTACCTCTTCGGCGGGGCGCCGGCCGGGGGCGAGGCCTGGCTGGACTTCGACCGCCGCGCCGGGGAGCTGGGGAGTCGGGTTGCGGCGCGCTGAGTTGTGGCTGGTTCTCGTGTGCGCCGTTCTGCTGGGCGTGGCCGTGTTTGCGGGCCGCGCCCGGGCTCCGGCGGAACGCCGCTACGACCCGCGGGCGTCCACGTATCTGGCCGGTCCCAACGGCGCCAAGGGGTTGGCTCAGACGCTCCGCCGCCTGGGCGTGCCGGTGCGACAGTGGCGCCGCCCGCTCTTCGACCTGGCGCGCGATACCGCGCCGGCCCGCCGGGCCGAGCGGTACGCGTTTCTGGACATCTTCATTCCGCCCCACCAGGAGATCGCCGCGGTGCGCGAGCTGGTGGCGCGCGGCGGGCGCGTGTTCGTCGCGGGGTGGACCGGCATCGAGCGGTGCTTCGGCTACGCCTCCCGCTACCTCGGGGGCGACCGCTGGGAAGAGCTGGTCGAGCCCGTGGCGGTGACGCCTCCGGACCCCGGCTGGCGATTGCCGGGAACCCGGCGGGTGATGGAGCGGCTGCCCACGGAATCGCTCTATGTGCGTCCCGAGAACGACGACGAAGCGGGGGGCGTGTGTGAGGCGCTGCTCCCCGCCCGGCACCGGGTGTTGCTCGGGACCGTGGACGGCCGCCCCGTGGCCGTCCGGCTAGAGTTCCGGGGCGGCGGGGAGGCGATCCTCCTCGCCGACGTGCAGTTCGTGCGGAACCGGGCGCTCAAGGAGACCGACGCCGGTCTGCTGGTGATTCCCTGGCTCACGCAGGGTGGCGTGCGCCGGGTGGTGGTTGACGAGTTTCACCAGGGCTTCGGCTCGGGGCGCACCGTAT
>DATLXT010000339.1:0-13436 GCA_035575475.1 Gemmatimonadales bacterium
AGACGCCGCAGTCGCGCCGCGAGGTGGGGGAGGGGCTCGCCGGGTTCCAGCGCGACCACTCGCGACAGGTGCGGGTTGTCGGCGACCAGCGGGGCCATGGCGCGCTTGGTGACGTAGACCAACTGCGCGTCGGGGTGCCGACGGCGCAGGGCCCGGATGAGCGGCGTGGTGAGCAGGATGTCCCCGATGGAACGGAACCGCACCAGGAGCACGGTGAGCACGCGGCCAATGTACCGGCGCGTTGCCCGGCTTCACCAGGGGGACTAGCTTTCGGCCTACGATGCCGCGCCCCAAGAGCATCCTGTGGGTGGACGACGAAGTCGAGGGGCTCGCCGCGCACCGGCGGTTTCTCGAGGAGCAGGGGTTCGCGGTCGAACAGGCGGCGCACGGCGACGATGCTCTGGCGCTGCTCCGGCGTCGGCCGTACAGCGTGGTGCTGCTGGACGAGCAGATGCCCGGGCGCCGCGGCCTCGAACTCCTTCCCGAAATCCGCGCCATCGACCCGGCGATGCCGGTGGTGATGGTGACCAAGAGCGAGGACGAAGGCACGCTGCGCGAGGCCATCGGGGTCGAGGTGGACGACTACCTCGTCAAGCCGGTCCACCCCCGCCAGGTGCTCTCCGTGGTCACCCGGCTGATCGAGGGGGATCGCATCCGGGGCCAGCGGCTGGCGCGGGACTTCGTCACGCGCTTCCGGGAGCTCGAGGGCAAGCGCGGTGCGGCGCTGGCCTGGCGCGAATGGATCGACCTCTGGGCGGAGCTGGTGCGCTGGGAAGTGCGGCTGGCCGGCGCCAACGAACCCGGCCTGCGAGACGCGCTGGCGACGCTCCAGCGCAGCCTGCGCGCGGACTTCGCGGGGTTCGTGGGCCGTCACTACGCGCGCTGGTTGGCCAACCCCGAGGGCGATCGGCCGCCCCTGTCGGTGGACGTGGGGGCCGAGTTTCTGGTGCCGGTGCTGCGGACCTCGGGGCGGGCGCTCTTCGTCCTCATCGACTGCCTGCGCCTCGATCAATGGCACGCGATCCGCGACCTGATCACGCCGTGGTTCGACGTCGAGGAGTCGCACTACTTCAGCATCCTGCCGACCGCCACGCCTTTCGCCCGCAACGCGGTCTTCTCGGGGCTCTTCCCCATGGAGATCGCGGCGCGGCATCCGGAGTGGTGGGGCTCGCCCGAGGACGAAGCCAGCCTGAACGCGCACGAGGCCGAGTTGCTCGCCGAGCAGCTGGCCGAGCTGCTCGGGGTACCGGTGCCGGTGCGCTACGAGAAGCTCTTCAGCGCCGCCGACGGCGACGAATTGCTGCGTCGCCTCCCCGCGCACCTCTCGCAGGACGGCGTCACGGCGCTGGTCTTCAACTTCATCGACCTGCTCACGCACGGGCGGTCGGAGAGCGCGATCCTCTACGAGGTGGCGCGCGATGCCGACGCCCTGCGCGGGGTCACCCGGGCCTGGTTCGAGCGCTCGCCGGTGCGGGCCGCGCTGGCCGAGGCGGAACGCCGCCGGGTTCCGGTGCTGCTCACCACCGATCACGGGTCCATCCACTGCGAGACCCCTGCCACGGTGTTCGCCAAGCGCGACGCCACCGCGAACCTGCGCTACAAGTTCGGCGAGGACCTGCGCGCCGAGGAGGCGGAGGCCGCGCTCTCGGTCGAGGACCTCAAGGCGTTCGGCCTGCCCCCGCTGGGGCTGGGGGTACGGCTGCTGCTGGCCACCGAGGACCGGTTCTTCGTCTATCCCACCAAGCTGCGCGAGTATCAGGCGCGGTATCGGGGGTCGTTCCTGCACGGTGGCGTGACCCCGGAGGAGATGATCCTGCCGGTGGCGCTGCTGACGCCGCGCGGCGCCGGCACCCGCTGAATGCGGCTCCTCGCGCTCCTCCGTCCCTACACCCCGCTCTTCCTGTTGACCGTCGCCGCCACGCTGGTGGCGTCGGTGATGGACGGGTTCACCTTCGTCCTGCTGATCCCGTTTCTGCGAACCCTGTTCGGCGAGGCGGCCCTGCCGGCACAGGGCGGCTCGGCGGTGGAGGCGGTCCTGGCGCGCGTCGCCGGACCCTTCCTCCAGGCCGGGGCCCCGGAGGTCGCCCTGCGCAACGTGGTGATCGTTCTCTTGGGCGCCCTGGTCCTGAAGAACGCCGCGGCCTACGCCGCCTCCCTCGGCAGCGTGGCCATCCAGGAGGGCGTGGTGCGCGACTTGCGGGTGCGCCTGGTCCGACACCTGCAAACGCTGCCGCTCGGCTTCTTCCAGAAGATCAAGGGCGGCCAGCTCGTGGCCCGCATCATCAGCGACACCGACCAGGTGAAGACGGCGGTCAGCGCCGCGCTGGCGTCGCTGCTTCAGAACGCCGTGGTGATCGTGGTGTACGTGGGCATCCTGGTCGGGCTGTCCTGGCGGCTCACCCTGATCGCGCTGGTGCTGGCGCCCGCGTTGCTGCTGGTCATCCGGCCCCTGCTGGCGCGGCTGCGGCGCCGCTCGCGCGAGCTCGTGGCCGAGCGGGGCGAGTTGACCAGCCAGGCGGCCGAGATGGTGGGGTCGGTCAAGCTCACCCGCGCCTACACGGCCGAGCCGTACGAGGCCGCCCGCTTCGCGGCCCTAGCGGAGCGCTACCGGAAACGCGTGCTCCGGGCCCAACGCTTCTCCTCCCTGACCAGTCCGGTGAGCGAGGTGTTCGCCGGGGTGATGACCGTGCTCATTCTGTGGGTCGGGACCCGGCTGGTGCTCGACAGCCCGGGGGTGCTCCGGCCCGAGGTCTTGCTCACCTTCCTGGCGGTGGCGCTCCGGCTCAACTCGCCCATCAAGTCGGTCTCCAACTACCCCACCCAGCTCGCCGGAGCGATGGCGTCGGCCGAGCGGGTCTTCGAGGTGCTGGACCTGCCCCCGGACGAGGGCGACCGCCCCGGGGAGGTGGAGGCGCCGGGGTTCGGGGAGTCGGTCCAGTACCGCGCGGTGTCGTTCGCGTACGGGGACGACGCGCCGGTGCTCCACGACGTGACCCTGGAGGTGCGCCGCGGCCAGGTGCTGGCGATCGTGGGGCCGTCGGGGGCGGGGAAAACCACGCTGGTGGACCTGCTGCCGCGGTTCTACGAGCCGACCGCCGGCGAGATCCTGCTCGACGGCGTGCCGATCCGCCGCTACACGCGCCGCTCCCTGCGGCGGTTGATGGGGATCGTGTCGCAGGAGACCGTACTGCTCAACGACACGGTGCGGGCCAACATCGCTTACGGGCGCGCCGAGTTCACCCTGGAGCAGGTGCGGGCGGCGGCGCGGGCGGCGAATGCCGACGAGTTCATCGCGCGGCTCCCCGAGGGCTACGACACCGTGCTGGGCGAACGCGGGACGCGCCTCTCGGGAGGCCAGCGGCAGCGGATCGCCATCGCGCGGGCGCTGTTGCGGGACCCGCCGATCCTGATTCTGGACGAGGCCACGAGCGCCCTGGACACCGAATCGGAACGGCTGGTGCAGGAGGCCATTGATCGGCTCATGGCCCACCGGACCGTGCTGGTGATCGCGCACCGCCTCGCCACGGTGCGCCATGCCGACGCCATCGTGGTACTGCACGAGGGTCGGGTGGTGGAGCGGGGGGCGCACGACGTCCTGTACGCCGCCGGCGGCCTCTATCGCCGGCTCTACGACCTCCAGTTCCGGGCCTGACATGCTGTCCGGATTCACCATCGTCCGCAACGCGGTGAAGCTCGACTTCCCGATCGTGCCGGCCATTCGCTCGATCCTCGAGGTGTGCGACGAGGTGGTGGTGAACGTCGGCCGGTCGGAAGACGAGACCCGCGATCTGGTGGCTTCGGTGGGCGATCCCCGGGTCCGCATCCTCGACACCGACTGGGACCTGAGCCGGCGCAACCTGGTGCTCTCGATCGAGACTCAACGGGCCATGGACGCCTGCCGCGGGACCTGGGGGATCTACATCCAGGCGGACGAAGTGCTCCACGAGGACGGCGCGCGCCTGCTGAAGGAGCGGACGGCCGAGTGGGACGACGACGAGCGAGTGGAGGGCCTGCTGGTGCGCTATCTCCACTTTTACGGCGGGTTCGACACCATCGCCACCAGCCGCCGGTGGTATCGCCGGGAGGTGCGCTGCGTGCGGCTGGGGCGGGACATCCGGCCGTATCAGGGCGCCCAGGGCTTCCGGGTGGGCCCGACCTACCGGAAGATCCGGGCCCGGCTCACCGACGCGGTGATGTATCACTACGGATGGGCCCGGCCCGCCCGGGCCATTCGCGAGAAGTACGAGGCCTCCAAGGTGATCTACCCCTGGAGCCGCGACCGCTCGGCCCGCGAGCAGGCGCGCGGCTACCTCGAGTGGATGCCGCTCCTGCGGCCCTTCAGGGGCGAGCACCCTCTGGCCGCGCGCGCGTGGGTGGCCCAGCGGGCGCACGACCCCGAGCGCATCATCGGCCCGCGGCGCTTCAAGCTCGAGCACCTGCGGTTCTACGCGTCCGACTGGATCGAGCGCTTGACCGGGGCGCGGGTGTTCGAGTTCCGCAACTACGTCGTCGTGTAGGGAGTGGGCCGGCCCGGCGGGAGCGCGCCGGTCTCGATGAAGTGCCGGTAGACTCGGACGTACTCCGCGGCCATTGCCCGATGCGTGAAATAGCGCTCCGCGTGCGCCCGGCACACCTCCGGATCGCGGGTTTCGATGCTGCGGGACGCCTCCAGCATCTCCTCCAACGTGTCGCACAGCGCGCCCACCTCGGGCGTCAGGATCTCCGGAAGCGCTCCCCGGCGCGTGCCCAGCACCGGCGTCCCCGAGAACAACGCCTCGATGCTCACCAGCCCGAACGGCTCGTCCCAGAGGGCGGGGTTCCACAGGCACCGCGCCCGCGCCAGCAGCGCCGCCTTCCGCCGCCCGTCCACCTCGCCCACGTACCGGATGATGCCGGTGAAGCTCGGACGCCACCCGCCCGCCACGATCAGGCGCCGCCCGGTCTGTTTCGCGGCCTCCACCGCCCAGTGGTACCCCTTGGCGCTGTGGAGCCGTCCCAGAAAGAGGTCCCATTGTTCCTTGCGCCGGCGGAAAAAGAAGTCCGCCGGGTCCAGCCCGTTGTAGACGAAACACTCGCTCCCGTGGCGGCGCGCGTGATCGCGGGAGAGGAAGACGTTGTTGGGAGGAACCGATTCCTTGGGCTTGAGGTTGCCGTGCAGCGTTTGCAGAAAGGGGACGCCGTCCGGGACGCGCCGCAGCGGGAAGTGGGCGTGCAGCACGTCGGCGCCCGGGGGCAGGAACGGTCTCAGGTCCGCTCGAGGGTCCTTGAGGGTCCGCGGCGGCACCTCGACCACCGGTGCCTCCGGAACCCTGCTCCCCGGTTGGGCCAGCAGCGTCACGCGATGCCCCAGCTCGACGAGGCCGCGCACCAGAGCGACGACGACGCGCTGGGTGCCGCCGTACCCTTCGACCGGCAGGCGATGGTGCGACGCGACCACGATGTGCATGGGCGCTCCAGTATAACTACCTTCTGGCCATGAGTAGCCCGCCGCTGACGGTTTTGCAACTCACGCACCAGGGCTTCGGAGCGGGATCGACCCAGTCGATCTTGAGCCTCAGCGTCCACCTCGCGCGGCGTGGCCACCGGGTGCTGGTCGGATGCCGTCCCGACACGCTGCTCGCCCGGTTGGTCCGCGAGAGCGGCGACGGCGTGGAGCACGTGGCGCTCGAGTTCCCCGGTCCCCGGCGCGCCGCGGCCGCGATCGCGGACGTGATCGGACGGGCCGGCGTGGACGTGGTGAACACGCACGCCACCCGCGACCGGCGCGCCTGCGCCTGGCTGCGCTGGCGCGGGCGGCTGCCCCAGGCACTGGTGGTCACGCGGCGCACGATGCCGCTGACCTGGAGCCCGGCGTTGATCGCCGTGGGGTGGACGGCCGACCGGACCATCGCCGTGAGTCCCGCCGTGGCGCGCGCCCTCCGGCGCAAGCTGCACCCGGCTGCTCGGCTGCGTGTGGTCCCCAACGGGGTGGATCTGGCACGGGTGGACGTCCCGCCCGGCGAGGCCGAGGTGACGGCGGCGCGCGAGTTTCTGGGCGACCTGGGAGAGCGGCCGGTCGTTCTGGTGCCGGCGCGGCGGAAGGACCAGGACGTGCTGGTGCGCGCCCTGGCGGACGTGGAGCGGCCGGTGGCGCTGGTCTGTGTCGGGATCGAGCCCGACGGCGCCCTGCGAGCCGCGGCCCGCCGCGTGCCGTCCCGTCATCGCGTGATCTTCGTGCCGTTCACCGAGCGACCGCTCGCCTTCTACCGGCTGGCGGCGGTAGTGGCCCTGCCGTCGCGCATCGAGGGCCTGTCGCAGGCGCTGCTCGAGGCGATGGCGCTCGGGCTCCCCGTGGTGGCGTCCGACGCGGGCGGTAATGCGGATCTGGTGACCACCGGGGTCACCGGCTTGCTGGTGCCGCCCCTCGACCCGGTCGCCTGGGCCCGGGCCCTGGAGGCGATCCTCGCCGATGGGGCCTACGCGGCGCGGCTCGGCCTCGCGGGGCGCGAACTGGTGCGGCGAGAGTTCACGCTGCCCCGGACCGCCGAGCGGACCGAGGCCGTCTACCGCGAGGCGCTGGCGAGGCGGCGATTGCTCCGCGGCGAAGGTTCCCATTAGATATAGGTTCGTGACTCGCGCCCCTGTCACGATCGTCATTCCGACGCTGAACGAGGCCCACCAGATCGCCGACGTGGTCGGGTCGCTGGGGTGGGCCGGTGAGGTGATCGTGGTGGACGCGGGATCCGCCGACGGCACGGCCGAGGCCGCACGCGGGGCCGGGGCGCGGGTGATCGCGGAGACCGGTCCGGGCATCGCGGCGCAGCGCAACGCCGGGATCGCCGCGGCGGCCCACGACTGGGTGTTCGCCCTGGACGCGGACGAACGGATCGGCGCCGCCCTGGCGGCCGAGATCGCCGCGGTGGTCGCGGCGCCGCGGCACGAGGCGTATCGCGTGAAACGGCGAAACCTCTTTCACGGCCGGGTGCTGCGCCGGGGGCACTGGGGGCGGGATTGGGTGGTGCGCCTGTTCCGCCGCGAGCGGCGGTTCGGCGGGAAGGCCGCCCACCCGGGGCTGGAAGGCGTCCGCGACATCGGGGCGCTCCGGGCCGAGCTGGATCACACTCCCTACCGCGACCTGCGGCATCACGTCGAAAAGCTGGTGGCCTACAGCCGCTTGAGCGGCGCCGAGCTGGACGCCCGGGGACGTCGCGCGACCTGGCGCGACCTGGCGCTTCGGCCCACCCTGCGGTTCTGGCGTGACTACCTGCTGCACGGCAGCGTGCTGGATGGGCGCCTGGGGCTTGTGCACGCCGGCCTCAGCGCCGTCGGGGTCTTCTTGAAGTACGCGTTCCTCTGGGAGCGCGGCGCCAGGCCGGATGCCTAAGACCTTTCTCCTGACCGACGAGTTTCCGCCGATCCAGACCGGCATCGCCCGCCTGATGGGGGAGATCGCCCGACGCTACCCCCGGGGAGAGTTGCTGGTCTCCACCGGCCAGCACCACGACGCGCTCGAGACCGACGGCCGGTTCTCCGGGGTCACCATTGACCGCCTCCCCGTGGCAACCCGCGGGCTCAGGCACCTGGCGGGTCTCTTGCTCTGGTCCCGGCGCGTGGCCTCCCTCGCCCGCCAGCACCGGCCGCGCTTCCTCTGGTGCGATTCCGTCCGTCCCTCGGCCTACCCGGCGCGTTGGACCCAGGAGCGCACCGGGGCGCGGTACGGCATCCTGGTGCACGGGGGCGATCTGCTGAAGGAGTTGCACCGGGTCCACCACAACCCGCTGGTGCGGCGCACCGCCAAGGTGCTGTTCCGTTCCGCGGCGGCGGTCGTGGCCAACAGCCAATGGACCCGAGAGCAGGCCCACAAGGTATTGCGCGAGCTGGGGCTCGACCCGTTGACGGAGCGGGTGAAAGTGGTCCCGCTGGGCACCGATCCCGCCCAGTTCCGGCCCGGCCTGGACACCCGGGAGGTCCGCGCCCGCTACCGGCTGAACGGCGGTCCGTGGATCGTGACCGTGGCACGTCTCGAGGCCTACAAGGGCGTGGACACCGGGATCAAAGCCCTGGCCCGACTGCGCGCGCTGGGCCTGGAGGTCCAGTACGCCGTGGTGGGGGCCGGCAAGCGACGCGACGCCTACAAGCGGCTGGCCCAGGAACTGGGCGTGGGGGCACAGGTGCGCTTCCTGGGCAGCATCCCGGACGCCGATCTCCCCGCGGTCTACAACGTGGGCACGGTCTACCTCGGTGCCTCTCGCCGCGCCGACGGCACCCGAGTCGAAGGGTTCGGGGTCGCGCTGGCCGAGGCCAGCGCCTGCGGCCTTCCGGTGGTGGCGGGGCGAAGCGGCGGCCTCGCGGAGGCGGTCGAGGACGGGGAGACCGGTCTGGTGGTGGACCCCGAAGACGTCGAGGCGGTCGCCCAGGCGCTCCACCGCATTCTCACCGACGACTTGCTGGCTCGGCGGCTGGGGCAGGGAGGCCGCAAGGCGGTCGAGAGCCATTTCAACTGGGACCGGGTCATCAAGGACCTGCGCGAGATCGAGGCGCAGGTGACCGCCGCCTAATCCGCACCCTCCTCCTCGCGTTCAATTTTCCGCCGCACGGCGGCGGCATCGCCCGCATGATGGGCGAGCTCGCCCTCCGGTACCCTCCCGGTGCTCTGCTGGTGTCGACCGGGCGCCACGTCGGCGCCCCGGCCGAGGACGCGCGGTTCCCGCAGATCGTCGATCGCGTGGGGATTCGGGCCACCCGGCTCCGCACGGCCAACGGGCTGCTCCTGTGGACCTGGCGGGCCGGGCGCCTGGTTCGGCAGCACCGTCCGGCCTTCGCCTGGTGCGGCGAGCTCAAGCCGGCGGGCTATCCCGCGCGGTGGCTGCGGTACCGGTACGGGCTGCCCTACGGCGTCCTCGTGTACGGGACGGAGCTGCTGCTCCTCGAGACCAAGTTGCGGGCCAGCGCGCTGAAGCGCTGGAGTGCGAGCCGCCTCCTGGCCGACGCGGCGGTGGTCGTGGCCTGCTCCCGCTGGACCGCCGATCTCGCCCGCGCCGTACTCTCCGCGCTGGGTCGCGACGATGCCGCGGACCGGGTGCGGGTGGTTCCCCTGGGGACGGAGCCCGGGTACTTCCGTCCCGGCATCGACCCCACCGAGGTCCGGGCCCGCTACGGCCTGGACGGGGGTCCCTGGCTCCTCACGGTGGCCCGGCTGGAGTGGCACAAGGGCATTGACACGGTCATCCGGGCGCTGCCCGCAGTTCGGGCCGCGGTGCCGCAGGCCCGCTACGCCGTGGCGGGAACGGGACCGCGCCGCCCGCACTTCGAGCAGCTGGTGGGCGAGCTGGGCCTGGGCACCGCGGTGCGGTTCCTCGGGGCGGTGCCGGACGCCGACCTGCCGGCGCTCTACAACGCCGTGGACCTGTACGTGGGCGCGTCGCGCCGGCACGAGCTGCTGGCGGAGGGCTTCGGGATCGCCCTGGTCGAGGCCTCGGCCTCGGGGCTCGCGGTGGTGGGCGGACGGTCGGGCGGCGTGCCCGACGCGGTGCGGGACGGGGAAACCGGTGTGCTGGTGGATCCGGACGACCCGGGCGCGGTGGCCGCCGGGATCATCGCTCTCCTGGGGGACGCCGAGCGCCGGCGCCGGATGGGCGCGGCGGGGCGCCGCGCGGTGGAGACGTACTACAACTGGGATCGGGTGGTGCGGGACCTGCGGGCGATCGCGGCCGCAGCCGTCGGCGGTCAGCCGTCGGCGGCCGACGGCTGACGCCTGACCGCTGACGGCTCCATTCGCGCGCTGATGGCGTAGGTGGGGCAGTGGCGAATGAACCCCCCGTCCACCGGCGTCCACTCCTGCTCGGGGCGGGTCACTACCGCCCGGCGTTCGTGGTCCAGCACGAACATCCCCGGGGGCGCGAGCGCCAGGCAGGCGCCGCAGCCGATGCAGCGCTCCCGCTCGACGCGCACGTGGACGCGCCGCCGCGGGTACACCCCCTCGTCGCCCGGCCCCGGCCACTCCTCCGGCCGGTCCAACGCGTCGATCGTGGCGCGGTAGCCTTCGTCCACCACCTCCCGCAGTCGGTCGAACGAAAAGAGCCCGATGTGTTCAACGCGGGGGTGGATGTAGTAGAGCGAGGGCGTGGTCCAGGCGCGCAGCCGCAGCTCCAGCAGGGTTTGCATCGCGATCTCGGTGGCCCGCGCATAGACCGCGGTGAACCCTTCCTCCTGGACGTCCGCCCGCAGGGCGCTGGAGGCGGAGACGTCCACCCCCACCACGACCTCCGCGCCCAGCGTCCGGCTGACACTGATCGGGAGATTTTCGACGGTCGCCCCGTCCACGTAGTACCGCCCCCGCAGTTCGCGCGGGGGGAGGTAGCCCGGGAGGGCGCAGGACGCGAAGACCGCGTCCCCCACGGGAACGTCGTCCAGTCCGGGCAGACCCCAGAACACCTGCATCCCGGAGTTCACGTCCACCGAGTTCACCACCACGGGAGGGTCCAGCTCCTGGAACGTCACGTCGCCCAGCAGCATCTCGATGAGGTTTTCGAGCGGCTCGCGGCGAAACAGCGCGGGGGCGCGCATCCGTTTCAACGCCATGTCCGCGTGGGCGACCACGAAGACGTCCTTGCGCTTCAGGGCCACGGCGACGCGCCGCAGCTCGGCGACGTCACGGCCGGCCGCCCAGGCGGCGCCTATCAGGGCGCCGACGCTCGAGCCCACGACGGCGGCGGGGCGCAGTCCGCGCTCGGCGAGCGCCTGGAGCACACCGATGTGGGCGAGGCCTTTCATGCCGCCGCCGCCCAGGACCAGAACGAATCGTGTGGCCGGATTCACTGGCTGCGCCCGCTTGCCCGGGAACGGAAGTTCCGAGTAACGTACCCCTGCTCCCCATGGCGGCGCCACTTATTCATCCCACGCGGTTACGCGCCCTGCGCGAATCCTTCCGGTCGCTTCGCGCCGCCGAGTTTCCCTGGACCGCCGATACGGTTTACCTCAACAACGCCTCCATCGGGCCCATTCCCGAGCGCACCCGCCGGGCGCTGGACGAGTTCACCGCCCGCCGGACCGCGCCCCACCTGCTCCCGGAGCGGGACCTCCAGGCGGTGCTGCGGGAATCCCGGGAGGCGGTGGCGCGGCTGATCAACGCGGATCCCGCGGAGATCGCCCTCGCCACCAACACCAGCTACGGGCTGAACCTCGCCGCCCGCGCCCTGCCGCTCGACCCCGGCGACGTGGTCCTGCTCTCGGACAAGGAGTTTCCGGCCAACGTCTATCCCTGGCTGCGGCTCCGAAAACTCGGCGTCGAGGTCGAGCTGGCGCCCACCACGCCCGAAGGGTGGCCCGACGAGGACTATCTGGTGGAGCGGGTTCACGATCCCCGGGTGCGCCTCCTGGCGGTGTCGTTCGTGCAGTTCGCCAACGGCTACCGGGTGGACCTGAACCGCCTGAGCCTGGCCTGCCGGACCAACCGCACGTTCCTCGTGGTGGACGCGATCCAGGGCGTGGGAAACTCGCGGCTGGACGTGCGGGAGACCCCGGTGGACATCCTCGCCTGCGGGGCGCAGAAATGGCTGCTCTCGCCCTGGGGCTCCGGGTTCGTGTACGTGCGGCAGGAGCTGGTGCCCCTGCTCGAGCCGGCCGTGGCGGGGTGGATGGCGTTCGAGGGGACGGAGGACTTCACCCGACTCACCCACTATAACCCCCGCCTGCGCTCCGATGCCCGCCGCTTCGAGCTGGTCACGCTGCCATTCCAGGATTTTTACGGCATGCTCGAGTCCGTCCGCATGCTGTTGGAGGTGGGTATCGCCGATATCGCCGAGTACACCCGGGCCTGCCACGAACCCCTGCTCCGGTGGGCCGACGAGCGCGGGGTGCGGGTGACCTCGCCGCGCGACGAGGCGCACCGCTCGGCGATCGTGTGCGTGGCCCCGCCCAAACCGGCCGAGGCGTATCACGCGTTGAAGCGCGCCGGGGTGGTGTGCTCCTTCCGGGAGGGCGCGATCCGCCTGGCCCCGCACTGTTACAACACGGTCGAAGAGATGGAGAAGGTGGTGGAGGTGCTGGACGAGGTGGTCTAACTCCGCCGAAGCAGGGCGTACTCCTTCTTCCCCTTGCGCAGCAGCACGTTGCGGCCCCCGATCCAGTCGCTATCGGCCAGCGGCCGGTCCGCGCGCTCCCGCTGCTGGTTGACGTAAATGCCGCCCTGCTGGAGCTGGCGGCGGGCTTCGCTCTTGGACGTCACCAACCCCGCCCGGATCAGGGCGTCCGCCAGCGAGAGGCCGTCGGCTGACGCGATCGCCGCGGTGGGCACCTCCTGCGCCAGGATGTCGAAGACCCGGTCCTCGGCCTCCCGGGGGTCGAAGCCCCCGAAAAGCACGGCGGACGCCTCGGCCACGGCGGCGGCGGTGGCGGGGCCGTGCACCCGCTCGGTCACGTCCTGCGCCAGGGCGCGTTGGGCGACGCGGTCCGCCGGCCGCTTCTGGTGCCGGGCCATCAGGTCCTTGATCTCCTCCCGGGGGCGCAGGGTGAAGAGCTTGAGGTAGGCCTCCACGTCGCGATCGTCGGTGTTGATCCAGAACTGGTAGAACCGGTAGGGCGAGGTCAGCGTCGGATCCAGCCATACCGCGCCGCCCTCGGTCTTCCCGAACTTCCTCCCGGCCGCCGTGGTGACCAGCGGCGCGACCAGGCCATGCACCTCGGCGTGCTCCACCCGCCGGATCAGTTCCACGCCGGCCGTGATGTTCCCCCACTGATCGCTTCCGCCCACCTGGAGCGTGCACTGCTGGGTCCGGTAGAGGTGCAGAAAGTCGTAGGCCTGCAGCAACATGTAGCTGAATTCGGTGTACGAGATGCCGGCCTCGAGGCGGGCTTTCACCGATTCCTTTTGCAGCATCACGTTCACCGTGAAGTGCTTCCCCACGTCGCGGAGAAAGTCGATCGTGCCCAGCTGGCTCAGCCATTTGGCGTTGTCCAGCACCAAGGCGGCGGTCTTACCGGCGCCGAACTCGAGCAGGCGGGCCATCTGATCCCGCTGGCGCTGGAGGTTCTCGGTGATCTGGGCGCGGGAGAGCAGCGGGCGCTCGGTGCTCTTGCCCGACGGGTCGCCGATCAATCCGGTGCCGCCGCCCATCAGGACGATGGGACGGTGTCCGGCCACCTGGAGGTGGCGGAGCAGCATGAGCGGCATCAAGTTGCCCACCTGGAGGCTGGGTGCCGTGGGGTCGAACCCGCAGTAGGCCGTGATCGGGCCCCGGGCGAGGTGGGCCTCGAGGCCCGGCGTGGTGTGGTAGACGAAGCCCCGCCAGCGGAGCTCGGCGTACAGGTCGGTCATGGCGCGGAATCGTACGAACGGGCCGCGGCGCTGGCAAGCGCGCGGCGCCGTTCGTAGGTTCTAGGACGATGCCTCTGCGGTTTCCCGATCTTCGCTCCTGGTGGCGGGTTCCCGAACGGCGCACGCGGCTGGTCGCGGCGGG
>DATLXT010000340.1:0-3035 GCA_035575475.1 Gemmatimonadales bacterium
TCCGACGCCCTCTCCATCGAAGACCTTCAGTTCCGCGACTCCACGCGCTTCCGGCGCTACGTACTGCCGGTGGAGCGGAACCAGCCGATCACCGTGGATCTCGAGTCCGATGACTTCGACGCGTTCCTGATCCTCGAGCGCGGGCGGGGCGACCGACTGGCGCGGAGCGACGGGGGCGCAGGCGGGTGCAACGCGCGATTGATCTACCGACCCGCGGACGACCGCCCGCTCATGGTGGTGGTGAACACCGCGAGTCGCGGCCAGGTGGGACGGTTCACTCTCCGGGTGCGGGCCGGCGCCCAGGCGCCCGAGCCGCCCGGGCCGTGCCGGTTCCGGGCCGCGGCGGGAGGGCCGGACCGGCCGGACAGCCTCGCGGCGCCGCCCGGGTCGCGAGCCGGGCCGCGCGTCATCACGGTGGGTCAGAGCGTGGATGGGGCTGTGACCACCGGGGACCAGGTTCTGCCGTCCGACAGCACCTACGCCCAGGCGTGGACCATCGAGGGACGCGCGGGTCAGACCGTGACTATAGATCTGCGGTCCGAGGACTTCGACCCGTTTCTCTATCTCGACGGCCCCGGGATCGAGCGCCCGCTCCAGGACGACGATTCGGGGGGGAACTGCAACGCGCGCCTGGTGGCGACGTTCCCCGCGACCGGTCCCTACCGCATCGTGGTCAATACCGCGGTGCGAAACGCCACGGGGCGCTTCACGCTCAGCGTCACGTCGGGCTCGAAGTCCCCTTCCCTCGCCCGCTGCGCCCGCATCCAGTGACGGCGGTCCGGGTGGCCGTCCTGGCCTCGGGCGGCGGGACCAATCTCCAGGCCCTGCTCGACGCCCTGGGCACCGACGCGCCCGCCCGCGTGGTCCGGGTCATCTCGGACCGGCCCGACGCCGGCGCCCTCGAGCGGGCGCGCCGGGCCGGGGTCGAAGCCCAGGTGCTGAGGAATCCGGCCGACGCCCCGGGGCTCGCGGCGGCGCTGGCGGACGCGGATCTCGTGGTGCTGGCCGGGTACTTGAAGCTGGTCCCGGCCGCGGTGGTGGCCCGTTTTCGGGGCCGCATGATTAATATCCATCCCGCGCTGCTCCCCGGATTCGGCGGACCGGGAATGTACGGGCGGCGGGTGCACCAGGCCGTACTCCGGAGCGGCGCCACCGTCTCGGGCGCCACGGTTCACTACGTGGACGAGGAGTACGACCGCGGGCCCATCATCGCCCAGTGGCCCGTGCCGGTCCGCCCGGGCGACACGCCCGAGACGCTCGCGGCTCGGGTCCTCGCCGTGGAACACCAATTGCTTCCGGCAGTCGTGCTGGCGCTGGCGCGCGGTGGCCCCCCCCGTGAGCCCGCGCGGTACTGGGCGAGCGGGACGGCGTTCGTGCCGGGCGAACGGGCGACGGTGAGCCTGACTGACGAGGCGTGACGGGGGCGGGGGGCGGAGGGACGGTGTGAGGGCGCTCATTTCCGTATCCGACAAACGGGGAGTGCTGGCGTTCGCCCGGGGACTGGTCGCGCTGGGATGGGAGATCGTGTCCACCGGCGGCACCGCGCGGGTCCTGCGCGGCGAGGGGATCCCGGTCACGCCCGTAGAAGAAGTGACCGGCTTCCCCGAAATCCTGGGCGGCCGGGTGAAGACCCTGCACCCCAAGGTGCACGGGGCGCTCCTCGCCCGGCGCGGCCACGCCGAAGACCAGCAGGCGATCCGGACGCACGGGATCACGCCGATAGACCTCGTGGCGGTGAACCTGTACCCCTTTCGGGAGACCGTGGCCCGGCCCGGCACCACGTTCGAGGACGCGGTGGAGCAGATCGACATCGGCGGCCCGGCGATGCTGCGCTCGGCGGCCAAGAATCACCGCGCGGTCATCGTGGTGGTGGATCCCGACGACTACCCGCTGGTGCTCGCCGGGCTCCAGGACGGGAGGCTCACGCCGGGTGCGCCGTCGGAGGACCACGGCCTGCGGCGCCGGCTGGCCGCCAAGGTCTTTTCGCACACCGCCGCCTACGACGCCGCCATTGCCAACTACCTGGCGGGGGGCGACGGCGCGTTGCCCGCGGTCCTCGCCCTGGTGCTCGAGCGGCGTCAGGCTCTGCGCTACGGCGAGAATCCGCACCAGCGCGCCGCGCTCTACGCGGGGGACGAACCCGGCGGCGTTGGGGCGCTGCGCCAGCTGCACGGCAAGGCGCTGTCGTTCAACAACCTCCTCGACCTGGACGCGGCGGTCGCGGCGGTGGCGCCCTGGACCGACCGGGTGGCGTGCGCGGTGATCAAGCACACCACCCCCTGCGGCCTGGCCCTCGGGGCGGCGCCCGCCGAGGCGTACCGCCGGGCTCACGCCACGGACCCGACCTCGGCGTTCGGCTCGGTGATCGCGTTCAACGTGGCGGTGGATCGTTCGGCGGCCGACGCGATGCGGGAGCTGTTCGTCGAGGTGGTGGTGGCGCCCGGCTTCGCCGACGATGCGGTGGCCGTCTTTCGGGAGAAGAAGAACCTCCGGGTGGTGGAGGTTCCCCGCCCGGACGATCGGCCGGGGTTCGATTTCAAGCGGGTTCGGGGAGGGTTTCTGGTACAGGACCGCTTCGACCCGCGCGCCGCCACCGACGAACGCGCCTGGAAGGTGGTGACCCGTCGCGAGCCCACCGCGGCCGAGTGGCGCGACCTCCGGTTCGCCTGGGCGGCGGTGGGGAGCGTGAAGTCCAACGCCGTCCTGCTGGCGCGGGGCGAGGCGACGATCGGCATCGGCGCGGGCCAGATGTCGCGGGTGGACAGCGCGTTCCTGGCGGTGCACAAGGCGCGGCGCGAGGGCCACGACCCGGCGGGCGCGGTGCTGGCGAGCGACGCCTTCTTTCCCTTCCGCGACGGGGTGGACGAAGCCGCCGACGCGGGCATCACGGCCGTCATCCAGCCCGGGGGCTCGGTGCGCGACGACGAGGTGATCCGCGCTGCCGACGAGCACGGGCTGGCCATGGTCTTCACCGGTCTGCGACAATTCCGGCACTGAACGAGAAGCGGCAATGAGCCCATCCCCGGCCGAACGGC
>DATLXT010000341.1:0-7796 GCA_035575475.1 Gemmatimonadales bacterium
ACGGCGTCCACCGCCGTGACGTTGATCTTGGCGGCGCCGAGCTTGCCCAGAATCTCGGCCATGGCCCCGGGACGATCCTGTCCCTCGATCAGGAACACCGTCTTCCTGGCGCTCAGCTTGATCCCGGCCTTGCCCGCCGCCTGGGTGAGCTTGGCCTCGTCCTGGGGCACGAGGTCGAGCTGGGCCTTGCCACTGCCCGCGGGGAACGCGTGGAAGGCGAGCAGGTTCACGCCCCCCTGCTTCAGCGCGTCGAGCACCCGCGCGCCTTCGCCGGCTTTGTCGTCCACCGTCGCGTAGTAGTAGGCGACCTTCTTGATCGTGTCGGCCATCGTGACCTCCCGGTAGCGGCCTGTATTATCATACGAGGGACTACTCCAGAAGGTAGGCGATATGGGAAAGGGCGATCTGCGCACCCGCCGGGGCAAGCTCTATCGGGGGACCTACGGCAACACCCGGCCCAAGGCGGCCAAGATTCGCAAGAAGCGGAAGTTGAACCGGCAGCAGTCGGCCACGGGCTCGCCGCCGGCCGCCTGAGGGCCCGTCGCCCGGGCGCTCACGGCTGGGCGTCGGGGTTCCAGATGTCCACGGTCACCCGCCACCGCCCATCCGGCTCCCGCCGGAGGATCCAGACGTACTTTCCGGTCTCGGTCACGAGATCGCGGGCGCGCGGCGGCTGGAAGGTCAGGAGGTACGTACCGCGGACGTACGCCAGGTCGCCCTGGCCGGCGAGCTCGTGGACGCTGGTCTCGAACGCGGTGATGCGGAACCCCGTCCCCGAGAACCAGACCTGGATGTTCTCGCGTCCGACGACGGGCGGGCCGCCGGGCGGGAGCAGCACCGCGCTGTCGGCGTAGATCTCCTCCAGCGCCGCCCAGTCCTGACCGAAGACGCTGCCCCGGAAGCGCGGGCCCAGCTCCTCGATGGCGGCGCGGTCGCGGTCGGCCAGCGGGGCGGGGGTACAGGCCAGGACCAGCGCCGGGCCGAGACCGCCGAGCAGCCGTCTCACGCCTTGAGCTTCTCGAGGAAGAGCTTGCGCGCTTTGGCGACCTTGGGCGCGACCACCGCCCGGCAGTAGGCCTGATTCGGGTTGCGGCGGTAGTAGTCGCGGTGGTACTCCTCGGCCGGGTAGAAGGCGGTGAGCGGCGCCACTTCGGTGACGATGGGGTCGTCCCACAGCTTCCGGGCCTCGAGTTCCCCGATGACCTGCCGGGCCGCGGCCTGCTGCTCCGGGGAGTGATAGAAGATCGCCGAACGGTACTGGGTGCCCACGTCGGGGCCCTGGCGGTTCAGGGTCGTCGGATCGTGGACGGTGAAGAACACTTCGAGCAGCTCCCGGAAGGTGATCACCTCGGGGTCGAAGATGATCTGGACCACCTCCGCGTGCCCGGTGGTGCCGGTGCACACCTGCTCGTAGGACGGGTTCGGGACGTGGCCACCGGCGTACCCCGACTGCACCCGTTCCACGCCCCGCAATTGCTGAAACACCGCCTCGAGGCACCAGAAGCAGCCTCCGGCGAGCGTCGCGATCTCCCCTCGATCCACCATCGTCTCCCCAGAATCAGGACCCGCTCGTGAGCCGTTCGGTTACCGGCGTCCTTCCGGAACGCGCCTCCCGGGCGCTCTTCGTGAATATAGCGACCGCTGCCCGCCGCACCCCGGAGCCCCGGCCCGCCGCGGGGACCTCGCGGGGCTAGGTACCCAGCCCCCGGGCGATGGCCGTGGCGGCCAAGACCATGAGCACGACCAGCACGATCTGAACCTCGCTGATCCGGGCGAAGGTCCGGGCGTGGCTCGTGTCCACCGGTTGGCCGCGCCGGTGCTGAAGGCGCCACCGGATGAGCGCCGCCATCGGCCAGATCTCGAGAGCCAGGATCAGGCCCAGCAGGCCGAGCTTGGCGTGAAACAGCGGGTTCTGGAGGTAGTAGGCCGCGCCCTTCTCGAGCCCGCTGAAGGCGCGCCATGCGCCGGTCAGGATCCAGATCACCGCGGCGAGGCCCCACAGCGCGTCGGCGGCGAAGGCTCGACGCAGGCCGGCCCCCTCGAGCGGGCCCCGCAGCGCGCGGGCCCGGGCCCAGACCGCGGCGACGCCCAGCGGCAGGGCGAGGAGGTGCAGGGAGGCGAGAACCCAGCGCAGGGTCATGGACCCTCCGTCGTGTCCTAGGGTGGCCCCGGCCGGATCCAGGGGCGGGATGGCGCGAGCGCGCTGCCAAGCGGGCTAGGGGACCCGCGGCTCGGCGTTCTCACCCAGCTCCCGGGCCAGGGCCCGAAGGTACCGATCCAGCGCGGCCGTGGGCGGGAAGAACAGCCGGCTCATCACCCGGAAAATGGGGTTCTTGACGAACCCGGCCTCGGTGATGGTGAGCCGTGCGCCCGAGCCTTCGGGCTGGATCTCCCAGGTCCAGGTGCCGCCGAAGGGCTGGCCCTCGTCCACCACGCGTACCACCTGCCGGCGGGGCGGCTCCTGGCTCACCACTTCGAACGTGACCGTGCCCTGTCGCGTGGTTTCGACGAAGCGTTGGGCGCCGCCGGGTCCCGGTTGCAGCTCCACGCGTTGGAGGTCGGACCGCCACCGGGGAGCGCCGGCGAAGTCGGAGACCAGCGCCCAGACCCGCTCGGGCGGGGCGGCGAGAGAGATGGTCATGCGCGCCACGTGGTCGCGCGGCAGGAAGCTCCCCACCACGAGGGGCACGGCCAAGAGGACGGCGATGCCCCCGAAGAGAATGGCCAGCCAGGTCAAGAGACGCCTCCGGCGTTCCATGATCGGGCCTCCTTACGCGTCAAAGCGCGCCTGTTCCTGGAGGGGGATCGGGTGCGTCGGGTCGGGCCGGCCGCGGCCAGGAGCACCCAGGCGGCGAGCGCGGCATTCTTCTGGTCCGCGCGCCACGGTCCCGCGAGGCCTCGACGCATCTCCGCCAGGAGCGCTCGCAGCTCGGGGGTGGGGCGGCCCAGGACGCCGGCGGCGGCCTCGGGCAGCTCGCGCTCGAGCACGACCAGGGACCGGAGGCGGGCCTTGTGCGCGGCGGCGACGGTCACTTCGCGAAACAGACGACCCTCCTCGGCGTGGGCCCGGATATGGGGGTTCGCGATCGTCCGCGGGTCCACCAGGCTGCCCACGACGACGCCGACCCCGAGCGGCCGAGCGCCGTTGCGGCGGTAGGCCCGGAGCAAGCGGGCCAGCGAGCGGGACGCATGGCGCCGCACCTCTTGGGCGAGGCGCGCGGCCTCGCGGGCCCCCCGAGCTCCGTGGATCTCGAGGGCCGAGTGGAAGGGTTGGCGCTGCTCGGGCCGGCGGGGGTCGGAGAGGGCGACGGGGCGGCAGTCCAGGAGGACCGGCGCGCGGGCGGGGCCGCGCAACAGGACGGCCACCGCCCAGCCGGACTTCACGCGGAAGCCCACCGCGGTGAGTTGCGGGTTGCCGGGCATGGACAGCGTCAAGATGGCGGCGTGTCGTCAGGTTGCAAGATGGGGGGCCATGGCTCACCCCCAATCTTTCGAGGCCGGCGCCGCCCCGCGCATGGCCGCATTCAACCTCAGCCCCGCCACCGTCTCCGCCAGCACGTTCGTCGTCGCTCCGTCCTTCTGGAGTGTTCCCGTGACGTGCAGGAACGGCTCCCCGCGGACGACGATCCGGTGTTGCTCGTACACGTCCGGCCGGACGATCACGTTGATCATCCCGGCCTCGTCCTCCAGCAGAACGAAGACGAACCCCTTGGCGGTCTCGGGCCGCTGGCGCGCCACGACCAGACCGGCCACCTCGATGGCGGCGCCGGACTGGAGCGTTTCGAACCGATCGCTCCTGACCACGCCGGGCGGCAGAGCCGGCCGCAGGAGGCAGAAGGGGTGCCCGCTGGCTGCGAACCCCAGCACCTGATATTCGGCGAGCATCCGTTCTTCGGGGACCAGGTCGCCGAACCGCAACGTCTCGTAGGGATGATCGAGCCCCAGCTCGAGTTGTCGTTTCACCCGCTGGGGTGGCCGCTGGCTGTTCTTGGGCGGGAGCAGGAGCCCCGCCTGCCAGAGCAGTTCCCGCCGGGTGAGGCCGAACCCGTCGCACCCGCCCACCCATATCAACTGCTCGATGGCGTCGCGCGAGAGCCGCGGCGGCGCCCGGCGGACCAGGTCGGGGAGGCTCCGGAACGGCCCGTGCCGTTCCCGCTCCCGCACCACGGCCTCGGCGGTCTCCTCTCCCCAATCGCGCACGAATCCCAGTCCGATCCGCAGGCATCCCGCCTCCGGCGTCCCGCCTCCCGCCTCCCGCTCGACCGTGCACCACACGTCGCTGCGGTTGACGTCGGGCAGTCGCAGCGCGATCCCGTGCCGGGCCGCGTCCCGGCCCAGCGCGTCGAGCGAGTAGAATCCCATCGGCTGGTTGTTGAACAGCGCGGCGTAGTACTCGACCGGGTGGTAGTGCCGGAGCCACGCCGACTGATAGGCCAGCAGCCCGAACGCCGCGGCATGCGACTTGGGGAACCCGAATTCGCTGAACGCGATGACCTGCCCGAAGACCTTCTCGGCCACGGCCTCGGGCACGCCGCGGGCGAGCGCGCCTGTGCGGAAGTCCTCCCAGAATCCCGCCATCAGCTCCCGGCTGCGCCGCCGGCTCATCGCCCGGCGCAGCGCCTCGGCCTGCCCCGCGGTGAACCCCGCCAGCGCCTGGCAGACCTGGAGCACCTGATCCTGATACAGGATCACGCCGAGGGTTTCGGAGAGCGCCTCCTGCAACAACGGGTGATCCAGCGGCGGCTGGTACGAGCGCCCGCGGGCCTCGGCGTCGCGTTGGGCCTCGCGGCGGCGCACGTAGGGGTTCACCGCGCCGCCCACGATGGGCCCGGGCCGCACGATCGCCACCTCGACCGCCAGGTCCTCGAGGTTTCGCGGCCGGGTGCGGCGGAGCATCTGGATCTGGGCCCGGCTTTCGATCTGGAAGACGCCGACCGTGTCGCCGGCGCAGATGCGGTCGTAGACCGCGGGGTCGTTGAAATCGATGCGACTGAGATCGGGCGGCCGGCCCTCCTTCCTGGCCACCAGCTCCACGCACTCCTCGACGAGCGAGAGCATGCCGAGCGCCAGGAAATCGATCTTCACGAAACGCGCGTCGTCGCACGAGTCCTTGTCCCACTGGCACACCACCCGGTCGGGCATGGCCGAGCGCTCGAGCGGCACCAGCTCCACCAGCGGCCGGCTCGAGATGATCATCCCGCCCACGTGCTGGGAAACGTGGCGCGGCAGCCCGCGGATCTCCTCGGCCAGGTCGCAGAGTTCCCGCCAGAGCGGCGCGTTCACCTTGTCGCGGAAACCCGGCAGCCGGGCCAGCTCCGCCGCCAGGCCGCCGGTCCGCCGGCGGCCGTCGGGGAGTCCGTGAGGGTCCGCCAGCTTCGCCACCAGTTCGATCTCGCCCGGAGGCAGGTCCAGCGCTTTGCCGATCTCCCGCAGGGCCGAGCGCAGGCGGTAGGTGGGGAACGAACACACCAGCCCCACGTGCTCGTGCCCGTAGCGCTGGTAGACCCGGCGGATCAGCTCCTCCCGGATCTCGCGGGGAAAGTCCAGATCGATGTCGGGAATGGACGCCAGCGTCTCGTTCAGGAACCGCCCCAGGAACAGCCGGTTCGCGATCGGATCGATGTGCGAGAGGCCCAGGAGGTAACAGACCAGGGAAGAGACGGAGGACCCCCGCCCCCGACCCGGCAACAGGTTCCCCGACGCCCGCCGGCTCCCCCGCCGCACGTCCGCCGCCACTTCCCGGGCCAGGTCGAACAGGTCGTGGTAGACCAGGAAAAACCCGCTGAGCCGATGCCGTTCGATGAGGGCCAGCTCTTCCTGGAGCCGGTTTTCGGCCTCGCGGCGGTGCCGCGATTCCGGCGGATACCTCTCGTCGAGCCGGGCGCGGCACAGCTCGGCGAGGGCCCGGGGGGCGGGGACTTTGTCGGCGCCCCGGAAGTCCGGGAAGGTGTAACCCAGGTCGCGCGTGAGGTCGAAGGCCCGGCATCGCTCGGCGATGACGAGCGTGTTCCGGACGGCGTCCGGCCGGTCGCCGAACAGCCGCTCCACCTCCTCGGGGGGGCGAAGATAAAACTCGCTGTTCGGCTTCCGGACCGGGTGCGAGCCGTCGAGCGTGGCGCGGTGCCGGATCGCGACCAGCACGTCCTGCAACCGGTGGCGCTCACGCCGGTGGTAATGCACGTCGCCGGACGCCACGACGCCCAGTCGCAGGGAGTCGGCCAGGTCACCGAGCGCGGCGGTGAGCGAACGGTCTCCCCGGACCTGGTTGCGCTGGAGCTCCACGAAAAAGTGGTCGCGCCCGAACACGGCCTGACACCGCTCGGCGAGCCGGTGGGCGGCGGCGCGCCCCTCCCGTTTCAGGACCGTCGGCAGGAGCCCGTCACGACACCCCGAGAGTACGATCAGCCCCTCGTGGCGGGCTTCGAGCGACGCGAAGTCGAGCCGCGGGTCCCGGCGATCCTCGCGGCCGAGGTGGCACTCGGTGAGCAGGCGGCAGAGGTTGGCGTACCCCCGCGGCGTCTCGGCGAGCAGGGTGACGTGCGACCCGTCGAGCAGGGTGACTTCCGCGCCGGTGATCGCCTGGAGCCCCACGCTCTTCGCCTGCTGGGCGAACGCCATCGAGCCGTAGAGCCCGTTGTGATCGGTGAGGGCCAGGGCGGGGTAGCCCAGCCGGGCGGCCTCGCGGATCAGGGCTTCGGGCAGCGAGGCGCCGTCCAGGAACGAGAAAGCGGAGTGGCAGTGAAGCTCGAGGTACATGTGAATGCGGAATGGGGAGTGCGGAATGGGGAGTGCGGAATGGGGAATGCGGAATGGACGGGCGATCTCGGAAGCCGCGTCCCGACCCCGTACTCGCTAGGGTATTTGCAGGAACCACTCCCGGGTCGCGTGATCCACGAACAACACCGCCCGCCCTCCGGCTTCCAGGAGCACTTCGTAGTACGTTCGTGTGACGGGCTCCCGCCACCACTCGTCGTCGATCCGCCACGTCTCCCGGATCGCCTCGATCGTGACCGGCGCCCGCCCTGCGCGATTCCGCATTCCGCGCTCCGCGCTCCGCATGCCGATCTTCGCCGGCACGCCGTCAGCCCCCAATTCCACGGTGACCCGTCTGGGCGCGTTCAGGGCTCGTAGTCGATCAACGCGTAGCGGCGCTCGGGAAGGCGCGACCACGGCTGCACCTCGACGATGTGAGAGAGCAGGTTGCGTCGGAACCGGGTCCGGATCTCCTGCGCCGCGGCCCGGAGAGCGCGGCGGCGCCCGGCGCGCGCGGCGGCGCTGGCATCGCGGGCGAAAAGCTGCAACTCCGTGGTCCCCGGCGCGAACGCCGTGAACTCGACCGCGAGCCGCTCGACGGCGCCCGCGGGGGGAGCGTGCTCGAGCCGGGCCCGGAGCGGCGCCGCGATCGCCTCCCGGTCGGCCGAGGGGTTCCTGAGCGTCACCTCGGCGAGCCAGGAGCCGCCCGGCTCGAGCCGCGCCCGCGCGCGCACCGTCACCACCCGCCACCCGGTGCGACGCGGCGAGCGGAGCGCGCGCTCGGTCAGCCGCTCGAGCGTGGCAGCGAGGATCTCGCGGTCGGCGAGGGGGCTCGGAAAATCGATCTCCGCGGCTATCGGCTGCGGCGGCTCACGGCCCCGCACCGGCTCGATGACCTTCCCCGCGGCGAGCCGCCACAGTCGCCGCCCGGCGTGCCCGAACTGCGACGCCATCGCGTCTTCGGGCAGCGCCGCCACCTGACCGAGCGTCTTCAAGCCGAGCTGCCACAGCCGGCGATGCGTGTCCGGATCGAGCGGGAGGAC
>DATLXT010000342.1:0-2677 GCA_035575475.1 Gemmatimonadales bacterium
CGTTGAAGTCGCCGCACAGCACCAGCGGATCGGTGGGCGCCGCGGTCCGCTCGAGATAGCGCCGCAGCCGCGCCAGCCACGCGAGCTTGTAGCGCCACTTGTCCGAGCCCACCACCTGCCCGTTGGGGACGTAGACGTTCACGATCCGGATTCCCCGTACCCGGGCCGAGAGCAGCCGGGCCTCGGGGTCCGGGATCCCGTCTTCCAGACCGCGCCGCACGTCCTCCAGCGGCTCGCGGCTGAGGATGGCGACGCCGTTGTAGGTGCGCTGCCCGTGAGCCGCCACCTGCCACCCCGCGGCCTCCAGTTCCAGCCGCGGGAACTCCTGGTCGGGAACCTTGATCTCCTGGAGGCAGACGACGTCGGCCGGCTGGCGACCGAGCCAGCCGATCAGCCGTTCCCGGCGGGCGCGGATGGAGTTGACGTTGTAGGTCGCGACCGTGAGCACCGGGGACTCACCACCCCATCGCGCCCCCGCCGCGCCGGGGGTCCGCCACCCCGATCCACCCGGCGGGCCCCCGGAGGATGGCCGCGACGTCGCCCGAGTACACCCGGCGCTCCTCGACCCGGTGCCCCATGGCCAGGAGCGCCTCGACCGTGCTCGCGGCCAGTCCGCCGGGCTCGTAGCGGATCACGTCCGGGAGGGCCTGGTGGTGAATGCGCGGTGCCGCCACCGCCTCGGCGAGGCCCATGCCGTGGTCCAGCACGTTGGTGATCACCTGGTACACGGTGGTGATGATGGTAGGGCCGCCGGGCGTGCCCACGACC
The DNA here is from genome assembly GCA_035575475.1 of Gemmatimonadales bacterium. Lineage (GTDB taxonomy): Bacteria > Gemmatimonadota > Gemmatimonadetes > Gemmatimonadales > GWC2-71-9 > DATLXT01. Next base: position 769 of record DATLXT010000342.1, read on the forward strand.
ATCAGGAGGTCGCCCTCGCGGTCCAGCACGATCGAGGGGGTCATGGCCGAGAGCATGCGCTTCCCGGGGGCGATGGCGTTGGCCTCCCCCTGAATCAGGCCGTACTGGTTGGGCTGGCCGGGCGCCGCCGTGAAATCGTCCATTTCGTTGTTGAGCAAAAACCCGGCGCCGGTCACGGTCACCGCGCTCCCGAACCCGCCGTTCAGCGTCGTGGTGACGGCTGCGGCGTTGCCCTCGGCGTCCACGATCGAATAGTGCGTGGTGTGGTCGCCCCGCGGACTGCTCCCGGCCATCACCGGCGTCGGGGTGGCCCGGCGGGGGTCGATCTGCGCCCGGAGACCCGCCGCGTAGGACTTGGACAGGAGCCGCGCCAGCGGCAGGGGCACGAAATCGGGATCGCCCAGATAGCGGTTCCGGTCGACGAACGCCCGCCGCATCGCCTCGGCGTTGAGGTGCACCTGTCCCGCCGTCCCGAAGGCCGGCAACGTGTCATACCCCTCGACGATGTTGAGGATGATGCCGAGCGTGATGCCGCCGGAGCTGGCCGGCGGCATGGAATAGACGGTATAGCCGCGATAGGTGAGGCGGATCGGGTCGCGCCACTTGGCCTGGTACCCTGCCAGGTCGGCTCGGGTGATCAGGCCGCCCCCGCGTTCCATTTCATCCACGATGAGCTCGGCGATCTGGCCGCGGTAAAAGACCGACGGCCCGGAATCGGCGATGAGCTGGAGGGTGCGCGCCAGGTCGGGCTGGCGCAGGATCGCGCCGATCGGGGGCGCCGTGTCGTGCACCAGAAACTGCGCCGCCGAGGCGGGAAACTTTCGCAACCGTTCGACCTGCTCGGCGATGCTGACGTGGCGCACGCTGTCCACCACGTGCCCATCCCGCGCCAGGCGAACGGCCGGCTCGACCAGCGTCGCCCACGGCAGCCGCCCGTACGACTCCCACATCCGGTGCAACCCGGCGACGCTTCCCGGCACGCCGACGGCGAGGTGGCCCGTGAGGCTCCGATCGGTCACGTTGCCCAGCGAGTCGAGATACATGTCGCGCGTGGCCCGGCCGGGCGCGGTCTCGCGGTAGTCGAGCGCGCGCACCAGACCGGCAGTGTCGCGGTACACCAGGAACCCGCCGCCGCCGATGTTGCCGGCTTCGGGGAGCACCACGGCCAGAGCGAATCCGACCGCGACCGCGGCGTCCACCGCGTTGCCGCCACGCTTGAGGATGTCCACTCCCACCGCACTGGCCAGCGGATGCCCGGTCACCACCATGGCCCGCGGCCCCGTGACCGGCACGGCCCGCCCCGTGAGCGCCCAAGTGGAGGGCACCGTGGGCTGGCCGGTAATGACGGCGGGGGTCCCGTCGTGCGGGGCGGGATCGGCGCCCCGGGTGCTCACCGGGCCGCAAGCGGTGAGCCAGAGCGCGGCGACGAGCAGGCGCAGGCGGGCGGCCCGTCGGTGTGTCGGGCGGCCGTGCCGGGGACGTCGAGCGGGTCGAGACGCGGGCATGCGGAATAGTGCGCGTTGACCGGAACTCCGGTCAACACCTAACTTGCACCCCGTCACATGACTCCTCCACCCGTCTCCCGTCCCCCGCTGCCGGACTTCCACGATCCCCGCTTGACCGAACAGCGCAACCCTCGAACCCAGCGGATTGACGTCGCTTCGAGTCTCGAGATCGTGGATTTGATCAACGCCGAAGACGCCACGGTGCCGGCAGCGGTCCACCGGGAGCGGGAACACATCGCGCGGGCCATCGACCTCGTGGTGGAGGCGTTCCGCCGCGGCGGCCGGCTCATCTACGTGGGGGCTGGTACGTCCGGGCGCCTCGGCGTCCTGGACGCGTCCGAATGCCCGCCCACGTTCGGCACCCCGCCCGAGCTGGTCGTGGGCATCATCGCCGGCGGGTATGC
>DATLXT010000343.1:0-19997 GCA_035575475.1 Gemmatimonadales bacterium
AGTCGAACTCGAGCCGCAAAAGCGTCTCCCCCGAACCGGCCCTGAGGATCACTCGCCGCTCGACCGGTCCGCGAAAGGCGGAATCGAGTTGCGCGGGAGTGGGGAAGCCGGCCGCGGTGACCGAGCGATAGCGCTCCAGCAGGCGCCGCACCGCCGCGCTGTCGGCCGCGCCCCGGCCGAGCCGCCACTGGCCGTCGCGGCGCGCCAGCAGGGTGCGCCGGGCCCCGCGCCACAGCTCGATCTCCCCCACGCTGTCCGGACTGACCGTCGCGATGGTCCGGTCTCGCCAGTCGTCGAGCCGGCGGCGCGCGGCCAGGGCGAAGCTGCCGCTCACCGCGTACACCGCGCTGTCATCGGGCGCCCGCACGTAGGCGCTCTGGTAATCCGGGCCCCGCTCGCTCACCAGGAGGTCGAGCACGGTGCGGCCGCCCTGGGTCAGGCGGAGGCGACGCGCCGCCCCGGTGTCCACCCCCAGCCGCCCGAACGAGGCGGCGCTCCGGGCCACCAGCTCGGGCTCGGGCACCTGGCCGAGCGACCCGAAGAAGTCCGCCACCGCCGTGCTCGAGGCGGCGAAGCCGTTGGCGCTCCAGGCGCCGGGCCCGGTCCTCGTCACGATGACGGTCTCGCCGGGCGCGATCACGGCGATGGTGTCGGCCGAGTCGGCCGACACGGCCGGAAGGCGGAAGCTTCCGGTGAGACGGTCCGTCCCCGACGGCAGCAGCTGTCCGCCGGCCCAGAGGAGCAACAAGGCCCCGACCCCGAGGGCGAGCCACCTGAGGTGCGCGGCGGTCACGCGACCTCCGGGGCCGTGAGCGTGCCGCTCGGTTGGTACCGCCGGCCGGTGAGCCGGTGTCGGCGGACGAGTCGCAGGGTGCCGGCCGCGATCACGAGCAAGGGCAGGCCGATCAGGTTGCCGTACCGGGCCACCCCGCGCGCCAGCCCGCTGGTGAACGCCAGTGGGGGCGGGGTGCGGTTCTTGGCCCGAATGGCGATCAGGGCCTCGTCCTGAGCCAGCCAGTCCACGGCGTTGAGCAGGAAGGCGAGATTGGCCGGGGCGCTGCGCACGAACCGGTCGGCGGCCACTTCGGAACTGCCCACCAGGACCAGGCGGCCGCGCGGCAGCTTCGCGGTGTCCGCGGCCAGCGGGTTGACCAGCGCCGCGAGCACCCGCGGGGCCAGCGAATCCCGGCTGAAGTCCCGCTGGGGGTTGATGACCACGAAGTCCCGCTCCACCCCGCCCGCCCGGCTGGTGGTGAAGAGCGGGACCGCCGCCCCGGCGGGCGCGCTGTCCAGCGCGATGGTGCTCCCCCAGGGCACCACCAGGCCGTCGAGCTCCGCGTTGATGGGGGCCGCCTTGGTGCTCAGCGCTCGGGTCCAGAGGGGGTAGGGGAGCAGGAGGCGGCCGAACGACGCCGGCAGCGCCACGTGCTCGTTCGAGGCCAGGTCGTACGCCATGTCCGAGCGGATGGCCACGCCGTAGCGCCGCAGCAGCGCGTTCCACCCCACCCGCCGCCCCGAGGCGAAGGGTCCTTCCCGGATGGTCATGCCCCCGGCCAGAATCAGCAGGCTCCCGCCCCGGTCGAGGAAGGCGTTGAAGCGCGTGACCTGCGCCGGCACCAGGGTGTCCGGCGCGCCGATCGCCACGATCGCGGCGATCTCCTCGGGAATGGCGCCGGAATCGGCCAGCGTGACGGTTCGGAGCTCGTAGGCCCGCCCCAGCTCTTCGCGCAGGGCTTCGATCTCGGCCGGGCCCGCGGCGGGCTCCGGCACCGCCAGCAGTCCCACGACCGGCTTCCGCGGGTTGACCAGCGCTCGGATCTCGGAGGTGAGCCGGTACTCCAGGTCGTCCGTCTGGCGCACCACGGGGATCACCCGGGACTCGCCCGCGTGCTGAACCGCGATGCCCAGCCACCCTTCCTTGACGGTGAGCTGGGACTCGCCCACCACGTTGAACTGGACGGGGGGGATGCCGAGACTCCGGGCCTCGCGGGCGGCCGCGGTGTCGGTGGCGGGATCGCGAACCACCAGCCGTACCTTCCCCCGGCCCGCCGACCGGTAGTCACGCAGGAGGTCCTGAATGTCGCGCCGGAACACCGCGATCTCGGGCGGCAGCTCGCTCGAGGCGAAGAGCTTGAGGGTCACGAGATCCGGGAGGTCGCCGAGGAGCTGCTTGGTGGCGCGGGCCAGGGTGTAAGCGTTGCCGGGCGTGAGGTCGAGGCGCAGGCTCAGGGGCTGGGTCGCGAGGGCGATCAGCACCGCGCCCGCGACCAGCAGGCCGGTCCCCAGGCGGGCGCGGCGGGCCGCGGCACCGGCCGGCGACAGCTTGCGCCGCAGTAACGCGAAGTAGGCCAATGACAGGAAGGCGGCCGCGAGGCTCAGGAAGTACACCAGGTCCCGCAGGTCGATGAGCCCGCGGGTGATGCTCTCGAAGTGGGAGAGCACACCGAAGGCCGCCGCGACGGCGCCCAGGCGAGGGGGCAGGCCCACCAGCAAGGGATCGAGCCCCACCAGGATCAGCAGGAAGGTGACGGCGACGGCCAGGATGAACGCGGTGATCTGGTTGGGCGTGACGCTGGACGCCCAGACGCCCACGGCGGCGAGGCCGGCGATCAGGAACCCGGCGCCGAGGTACTGCGCGATAATGACGCCCGCCTGGAGATCGGCGCCCAGCGCGAGGCCCGCCGGGATGGCCAGCGTGAGCCCCAGCCAGAGCAGGAGGAACAGCACCTGGCCCAGGTACTTCCCCGCCACGAGTTCCACCTCCGTGAGCGGCTGGGCCAGGACCACTTCGAGTGTGCCGCTGCGCGCGTCCTCGGCCAGCGCCCGCATGGTCACGGCGGGGACCAGGAAGAGCAGGAGCCAGGGCAGGAGCTCCAGCATGGGCCGGAGGGTGGCCAGCCCCACCACCTGGATCTGGCGGAAGAACAGGAAGGCGTTCACCCCCACGAACACCACGAGCAGGATGTAGCCCATGGGGTGGTCGAGGAGCGCCTTCACTTCCCGGCGGGCGACGGTCCAGATCCGGTTCATGTCGCCTCTCCGGCGGTAAGCTGGCGGAACAGATCTTCGAGGCTCCCGCCTTCCTGATGCAGCTCGTAGAGAGTCCAGTCGCGCTGGCGCGCCAGCCGGTAGATCTCGGGTCGCAGGTCGGGCTGGGCGGCGGCCGTGAGCGTGGCGGCCACCCGGCCGTCCGCGGCGGGCGGACCCGGCTCCACCGCGCGCACGCCCGGCAGTTGCCGCAGCGTTTCCAGCACGCCGCCTCCCGCGATCTCGACCCGGATCTGGACCGCGCCCGCCGCCAGGCTCAGCAGGCTCGCCGCCGAGCCGTCGGCCACCAGCCGGCCGCGACTGATGATGAGCAGCCGGGAGCAGGTGTGCTCGACCTCGCCCAGGACGTGGGTGGACAAGAGGACCGTGCGATCCCGGCCCAGCTCGGCGATGAGACGCCGGATCTCGGCCCGCTGGTTGGGATCGAGGCCCTCGGTGGGCTCGTCCAGGACCAGGAGGTCGGGCCGGTGCAGGATGGCCTGCGCCAGGCCCACGCGCTGGCGGTACCCCTTGGACAGCTCGCCGATGGGGCGATAGAACACGTCGGCGATGCCGGTCGCGGCCACCGCCTCGTCGAAGGCGGCGCGCCGCGCCGGCCCGGCGAGCTCCCGCAGGTCCGCCACGAAGTCCAGGTACTCGGCCACCAGCATGTCGCCGTAGAGCGGGTTGTTCTCGGGGAGGTAGCCGATCCGCCGCTTGGCGGCCCGGCCCAGTTCCGCCAGGGGCCGCCCGTCGAGGAGGATCCGGCCGGCGTCGGGCTCGAGATACTGCGTGATGAGCCGCATGGTGGTGGACTTCCCGGCCCCGTTCGGCCCCAGAAACCCCACCACCTCGCCGCGGTCCACGGTGCAGGAGACGCCGGCGACGGCGGTGACCGCGCCGAATCGTTTGGAAACGTCGGTGAGTGTGAGCAGCGCCATCGTCTGGTACTGGTATGCCACGAGCCCGGGCGGCGGACGTGCATGGTATCCGCCTCGGCGCCCCGTTTCAAGGCCCGGGGTGCGCCGCCCGGCGCAAGCCCCGCTCCGGCCCTATCCCGGTTCCCGGGCGGGGGCGGGGCGCTGCCCGGCGGGTGCCGATGCGTCGATCACCACCCGCGCCACGCTCCCCGCGAGCCGTCGCCGCACCCTCGCGAGCAGCACCAGCGCCACCAGCATCAATCCCACCGTGAGACCCCACCACAGGCCGCGGGGTCCGGCGGCGGTGCCCAAGCCCAGCGCGGCGCTGATCGGCAGCCCCACGAGCCAGAAGCCCAGAATGTTCACCAGCATGGGGGTGCGGGTGTCGGCCACGCCGCGCAGGATTCCGATCGAGACCACCTGGGTGCCGTCGAACACCTGGAAGAGACCGGCGATGGGGATGAGACTCGCGGCCATGGCGGCCACCGCGGCGTCGGTGGTGTAGAGCCGGGCCAACTGGTCGGGGACGGCGAGCATCAGGCCGGCGCTCGCGGTCATGAACCCCACACCGCAGACCAGGGCCGCGGCGGCGGCCCGGCGCGCCTCGGCCGCGTCCCCCCGGCCCACGGCGTGGCCCACCAGCACCGCCGCCGCCGCCGAGACGCCCAGCGGGACCATGAACGTGACGGAGGCGAGATTCAGGGCCACCTGATGCCCGGCCAGCTCGACGGTGCCGAGCCAGCCCATCATCACGCCTACCGCGGCGAAAATGCCGTACTCGAGCTGCATCTGAGCCCCGATGGGCGCGCCGATCGCCGCCATCCGCCGGAGCGGCGTCCAGGCCAGCGCCTCCCGGCGCAGCGGCAACAGGTGGGGCCGCAGGGTCTTCCAGCCCAGCGCCAGGAGCAAGAGGAACAGGATCCAGCGGCTGACCGCCGTGGCCCAGGCGGCCCCGATGGCGCCCAGTGCGGGGAAGCCGAGTTTGCCGAAGATCCACACGTAGTTGAGGGCCACGTTCGCCGCGTTGGCCACGAGCATGGTGATCACGATGGGCGCGATCCGCTTCAGCGCCTGGAGGCTCTGGCGCAGGGCGCCGAAGGCGTAGAACGGCAGGATACCCGCGATGGCGATGCGGGCGTAGGCCGCGGCCACCTCGGCCACGGGCGCGGGCTGGTCGAGGAGTCCCAGCACCGGGCGCGCCGGCAAGAGGAGCAGGGAGGCGATCGCGCTCAGGAGAGCCGTGAGGACCAGGCCGCGCTGCACGCCCAGCGCGATGCCCGGGGCGTCCCCGGCGCCGGCGGCCTGCGCCACCACCGGGTCGAGCGCCATCAGGACGCCAACCCCGAAAATCGCGGCGCCGAAGAAATAGACGTTTCCCAATGCAACGGCCGCGATGGCTTCGGCCGACACCCGGCCGACCATCACCGTGTCCACCACCCCCATGAACATCCAGCCGAGCTGCACCACCACGATGGGGAGGGCGAGCCGCACCATGGCGGCGAGCTCGGCCTTGAAGCCGTGCGGCATGCGGGGGAGGTCGGCCAGCGAAAGCATCGCCGGAAGTTAATTTCCACCACCCGTGACCGCCCCTCCGTCCATCCGCACCGGCAAGGCGCTCGACCGCTCGATCGTCGAAGGTCCGATCCCCCGGGCGGTCTGGAGGCTGGCCTGGCCCACCATGCTGCAAAACCTGATCGGCGGGCTTCAGGGCGTGGTGGATCACGCGCTGGTGGGGCATTTCGTGGGCTACGCCGCCAACGCCGCCATCGGGGTCTCGATCCAGATCTTCATCGTGGTGATCGCCTTCGTGATGTCGGTCTTCACCGGGATGGGCGTGCTGGTGGCGCGCTTTGCCGGGGCGGGGGAGCCCGAGAAGGTGAACCGCACCGTGTACCAGGCGTTTCTCGCCGCGCTGGCGCTGTGGGGCCTGGTGCTCGCGCCGCTGGGCTGGTTCCTGGCACCGGCCCTGCTGGGGGTGGTGCACGCGGCGCCGGCGGTCCGCACCGAGGCGCTGCCGTTCCTCCGGATCATGTTCGTGGGCAGCGTGGGGATGTTGCTGTTCTTCATGGTCAGCGGAGCCTTGCGCGCGGCGGGCGATGCGCGGACGCCGCTGCGGCTGGGGGTCCTGCTGACGGGGCTCAACATCGGGTGCAACGTCGCGTTCATCACCGGCCTCGGGCCGCTGCCCCGGCTCGGCACCGCCGGCGCGGCGGTGGGCACCACGGTGGCGGGGCTGATCGTCACGGGCGTCGCGGCCTATCTACTCTTCTCGGGCCGCCTCCCCGTGACCTGGCACCGCGGCATGGACTGGCGGCCCGACTGGAGCGTCATCCGGGCGCTGTTCCGCTTCGGACTGCCCGCGGGCCTTCAGGGGATCGTGATGAACGTGGCGGGGGTGCTGTTACTCCGGTTCATCGGCTCTCTCCGGCAGAGCGCCGAGGCCCAGGCGGCCTACGCCGTGGGATACACCGAGCTCTTCTCCTTCATCACCTGGACCTCGGTGGGGTTGATGGGCGCGGCGGCCACGGTGGCCGGGCAGAACCTCGGGGCGCGCCGGCCGGACCGCTCGGTGCAAGGGGTGCACGTGGCGGCCGGAATCGGTCTCGCGGTCGCGGCGGCGATCGGGGTGCTGTTCCTCGCCATCCCTCGCGTCCTGCTCGGCCTGTTCGGCATGTCCGACCCGACGGTCCTGAGCCTCGGCACTCAGCTGCTGGGGTTCCTCAGCGTGTCGGGACTGTTCGTCTCGGTGGCGCTGACCTACACCGGGGGACTCCAGGGGACGGGCGACACCCGCTCGCCGCTCTACATTTCCCTGGCGTCCCAAATCCTGGTTCCCCTCGGCCTGTGCGCGCTGTTTCAGGCCACCCGGGGGCTCGAGCCGGTCCACGTGTGGACCGCGATTCTGGCCGGACACCTGACGCGCTGCGGGCTCAGCGTGCTGCGGTTCCGGCAGGGGAAGTGGCGGGAGATCCGGGTGTGACGGTCAAGAACGATCGCACCGCGTGCGACGACCGCCGCCGGGGACCCGGCCGGCTCCCGCGCGCGCTCACCGATCAATCCATCGCTGAGCGCTGTCGGAGTACCGCGCACCCCGGACCGTGATCTGGCCGGCGGCGCGCTCGATCTCCTCGAGGTCGTCCGGAGTGAGCTCGACGTCCACGGCCCCGAGGTTCTCCTCGAGGCGGTGGAGCTTCGTGGTTCCCGGGATGGGCACGATCCAGGGCTTCTGCGCGAGGACCCAGGCGAGGGCGACCTGCGCGGGCGTCGCTCGCTTTCTGACGGCGATCCGCTTCACCAGGTCCACCACGGCCTGATTCGCCTTCCGGTTCTCCGGCGTGAATCGGGGCACGGTGTTCCGGAAGTCGGATGGGTCGAATGTGGTGCTCGCGTCGATCTGCCCCGTCAGGAACCCCTTGCCCAGCGGGCTGAAGGGCACGAAGCCGATGCCGAGCTGCTCGAGGGTCGGCAGGATCTCCCCCTCCGGCTCTCGCCACCAGAGCGAGTACTCGCTCTGGAGGGCGGTGACCGGCTGCACGGCGTGGGCCCGCCGGATGGTCCGGACGCCAGCCTCCGAGAGCCCGAAATGCTTGACTTTCCCTTCCCGGATCAGGTCCCTCACCGTCCCCGCGGCGTCCTCGATGGGCACGTTCGGGTCCACGCGGTGCTGGTAGAGGAGGTCGATGCAGTCGGTCCTCAAGCGCTGGAGCATCCCCTCGACCGCGACCCTGATGTGCTCGGGGCGGCTGTTCAGGCCGCCGCGCTGCTTCCCGGTTTCGGGGTCGATGTCCCAGCCGAACTTGGTGGCGATCACGACTTCGCCGCGGAACGGCGCGAGGGCCTCGCCCACGAGCTCCTCGTTGGTGAACGGGCCGTAGACCTCGGCGGTGTCGAAAAACGTCACACCGCGCTCGACGGCCGCCCGAATGAGGGTGACCATCTCTCCCCGGTCGGCGGCCGGGCCATAGCCGAAGCTCATGCCCATGCAGCCGAGCCCGAGGGCCGAGACCTCCAGGTTGCTGCGTCCGAGTCTGCGCTTCTGCATCGTCACCGCTCCCGTTGGAACACGTCCCTGGCCACGCCCACGACGGTCACCGCGCTGCCGGTCACCGAGCTGCCATTCCGGCGCGAGCGCCCGGGCGCTTCCCGCCCACCAACGGGCGCGCCGTACTGGGCATCGCTGACCTTTTCCATCCACTCGACACTCCTGCCGTCGAGAGTCTCGACGATGGCGACGTGCGTCATCGCCGCAGTAGGTGAGGCGCCATGCCAGTGCTTGACGCCGGGCGGGATCCAGACCACGTCCCCCGGGCGGATCTCCGCGACCGGGCCGCCCCAGCGCTGGACGCGTCCGACTCCCCCGGTCACGATGAGGACCTGCCCGCGCGGGTGCGTGTGCCACGCGGTACGGGCGCCCGGCTCGAAGGACACCGACGCGCCATAGGCGCGCGTCGTCGCCGTGGTGTCGAACAGCGGCTGGATCCGTACCGTCCCCGTGAAGTTCTGGCCGGGCGCGACGCGCGACGGCCGCGCGGCGGCGCGCGTGACGACGATCTCCCGCGCGTCCTGGGCCCGGGCGGGCGCCGGCCGGGCGAGAGCCAGCGCGAGGAGGGTGATGGCGATCCGCTGCATGGGGGTCGAGTCCTCAGTCCAGGTTTTTCCTCCGCAGCCAGGCGGAGAGATGATCGGCGATCTCGACGTTGTTCAGGTCCGACATCGGGAAGTGCGTGTTGCCCCGGATCCCGACGGCCGGCAGATCCACCACCGCGACGTCGCCGCCGTGGCGATTCACGACGTCCCGCCACCGCCTCGCCAGCGCGCGGAAGGCCCGCCACTGGTCCTGGCCCGGGTTCGTGGTCGGCTCCTCCGGGATGTTGTCGCCGAAATAGATCACGATGGGGATCTTCGTGAGCTGGAGGAAATCCGACAACGGGATGGTGGGGGGTGTGAAGGTGCGCCCCGAGAAGGACAGGGTAGGGGCGTCGCCCTGGGGGAACAGGAAGTCCCCGCCCGGCTCGAAGGACACGATGGCCCGGACGTTCCGGCTCTTGATCGCGGTCCGCCACCCCAGCGTCCCGCTCTGGGAGTGGGTGACCAGAATGCCCGGCCCGATGCGGTCGAACAGCGCCGCGACCGCGTTCGCGTTCACCTCCGGGTCGTAGGGCGCCGTGTTCGGGACCATTTGCCGGAAGAACTGGTCGAGCGCACCGGAGTCACGCGGGAACTCGACGCCCGGATACAGGTCGGGCCAGACGCCCAGCCGGAAGATCCCGAACCACATCTGTTCGTCGGGGGTGGCGGGAATGGTGCCCGGCACACTACCGCGCCCCGCCCGGCCGCGGCGGGGCTGATCGAGCAGGTAGACCGGCCAGCCCCGGCGGAGGAAGATGGTCTGGAACCCCTCGCGCCCGTCGGGCGTCGTCTCCCACGTCCTGGCGGACTGCCCGTGGCCGTGCCAGAACACCAGGGGCAGGCGGCGGGCATTCACCGGGATCTGGTAGAAGACGTAGGCGTGGTCGCCGTGGAGCGTCTGGCCCCGCGGGTCGGGCGTGGGGGTGTAGGCGCCCTGGGCGATCGGGTCGAAGGTGCCGGGCGCCCTGACCACGGTGCCGCCCACGGCGAAGCTGCCCTGCTCCCGGATGACGAGAGGAGGCGGCGTGGTGCCGGGGCGGCTCGCGGCGGGCCCAGCGCAGCCTGCGGCGCCGGCGACGACCAGGACCAGCCCCAGCGTGACGGCTTCGCGGCGAGCCCGTCCCAGGGTGGCGGTGGCTGGTTCCATGACCGCGGATCCTCCTGTCCGGAAGGTGGTCCTTTCGCGGGGCCCCGCTAGGTCGCCAGCTGGTTCCCGACCGGCAGCGCCCGGATCCGCTTCCCGGTCGCCGCGAAGATCGCGTTGCACAGCGCCGGCGCGACCGGTGGCACGGCCGTCTCGCCCACGCCCGAGGGGGGCGCCTCGCTCGGCACGATGTGCACGTGCGTCTCGCGGGGCGCCGCGGCCAGGCGCAGCACCTCGTAGTCGTGGAAGTTGCTCTGTTGGGCCCGGCCCTGGGCGAAGGTGATCTCCCCCACCAGCGCGTTGCCGAGGGACATGACGGCGCCGCCTTCCATCTGCGCGCGCACCCGCTCGGGATGGAGCACGAGTCCGCAGTCGATGGCGATGTCCAGGCGCGGAATGGTGACCTGGCCTGCCGCGTCCACCTCGACTTCCACCACGCTGGCGACGTATGCCTGAAAGCTCCGATGCACCGCGATCCCGCGGCCTCGTCGGGGAGGGAGCGGTCGGCCCCAGCCGGCGCGCTCCGCCACGAGCTCGAGGACGCGCCGGTGCCGGCCGGTGTCGACGGGGTACAGCTCGACCGGGTCGCCATAGTTCCACCAGGGCTCGACACCGCCGCGCCGGGGATCCACGTGGCGTGGTGGTCCCAGCAGCTCGAGCAGGTGGTCCCTGGGGTCGCGCCCCGCCGCGTGGGCCAGCTCGTCCGCGAACGAGCAGATGGCGAAGGCGTGCTGGATGTTCGCTACCGAGCGGTACCATCCGATCCGCACGTGCGCCTCCGCCTCGCCGTTCTCCAGGCGCAGGTTCGGAATATCGTAGGGCAGGTCGACGAACCCGAGGCCCAGCTCGGACGGCGACGCGGAGGTGGTCCCAGCGGCGAAAGTGGAGCCAATTGGGGGAAACGCCGTGCGGTGCAGCCAGGCGATCGTGCGGCCCTGAGCATCGAGCCCGGCCTCGAGGTGCTGCGCCGTGACCGTGTGATAGTAGCCGTGCTGGATGTCGTCCTCGCGCGTCCAGGTGACTTTGACCGGCGCGCCCACTTCCCGAGACAGCAGCGCGGCTTCGACGATGAAATCCGGTTTCGACTTGCGGCCGAATCCGCCGCCCAAGAGCGTCACGTTCACCCGGACCCGTTCGGCGGGTATTCCGAGCGCGCGCGCGAGCGTGTCCCGCGCGCCCTGCGGATGCTGGGTCGGCGCCCAGACCTCGCAGCGCCCGTCCGCCACGAGGGCGAGGGCCGCCGGGGCCTCCATGGTCGCGTGAGCGAGATGCGGCACGTAGTAGTCCGCGGTCAGGCGCCGCGCGGCGCGCGCGAGCGCCTGGTCCACGTCGCCCTCGTTCCGGATCACTTTCCCGGGGCGCCGCACGGTGGCCTCGAGCGTGCTGCGGTAGGCCGCCGAGTCGTAGGTGGCGTGGGGACCGTCCTCCCAGGTGATGTCGAGCCTGGAGCGTCCCTGGATGGCGGCCCAGGTGTTGCGCGCGATCACGGCCACGCCGCCTAGCGCCAGAAAGCCCGACGGGGGAGGCGCTTCCGCGAGCCGCACGATCCGCTCGACGCCCGGCACGGCCAGGGCGGCGCGCGAGTCGACCGACGCGACGCGCCCGCCGTACACCGGCGGCCGGGCGATCACGGCGTGCTTCATCCCCGGCAGCGTCTGGTCGATGCCGTATTTCGCCCGTCCCGTCGTGATGTCGAACAGGTCGACGCTCGGCACGCCTTTACCGATGTAGCGGAAGGCGGCGGGGTGCTTCAGGCGAACCTGCTCCCTGGGCGGCACCGGCAGCTCGCGCGCGATGGCCACCAGGTCGCCATAGCCCACGGTCCTCCCCGTGGGGCGGTGGACCACCCGATGCGCGCGCGCTTCGACCTCGCTCACCGGAACGTTCCACCGCCGGGCGGCCGCCGTCTCGAGCATCGTGCGGGCGGTGGCGCCGGCCTCGCGCAGCGGCTGCAGCCAGTGGCGTGTGCTGCGCGAGCCGTCGGTGTTCTGCGTGCCAGGGCCGTCCACGTGGGCGATGCCGGTCTTGAACGCGGCTTCGTCGCCGATGGCCTGCTCGATCTTCACGCGACCCCAATCGGCCTCCAGCTCGTCCGCCACGGCCATGGGGAGGGGCGTGCGCACACCCTGGCCCATATCCGACCGATGGGCCACGATGGTGACGAGCCCGCTCGGATCGATGCGCAGGTAGACGTTGGGCGTGAAGGGGTCGGCGGACGCCCGGCCGCCGGTAACCAGCCGTTCGACGAGATCGCGCGCGCCCGGCATCGCGATCGCGAGGGCAAAGCTGCCCGCGCCGACGTCGTGCAGGAAGGTGCGCCGGCTGACGTTCTGGATCGTGGCGCTCATCTCAGCCCCTCCTTCCCGCGGCCGCCCGCACCGCGAGGCGAATCCGCGCGTAGGTCCCGCAGCGGCAGATGTTGCCCGTCATGGCGGCGTCGACTTCCTCGTCGGTCGGTCGAGGGTTCTCCGCGAGCAGGGCGGCGGCCTGCATGATCTGGCCGGATTGACAGTAGCCGCATTGGGGCACGTTGTGCTCGCGCCAGGCAAGCTGCACCGGGTGATTGCCCCGGGGGTGGAGTCCCTCGATCGTGACCACGCTCGCGCCTTCGAGCGCGGACATGGGGGTGACGCACGCGCGCGTCGCGGACCCGTTCACGTGCACCGTACACGCCCCGCACAGTGCCATCCCGCAGCCGTACTTCGTGCCGGTCAGCCCCAGCTCATCGCGCAGGTACCACAGCAAGGGCATGCTCGGGTCACCATCGAACGAGCGCTGGACGCCGTTGACTCGCAGCGTGACCATGATCCCTCCGGCGGAGGAAATTATCCGGAACCAGGCGGCCCCTGGGCGGCTTTGTCAAGCAGCTCGAAAGTCACTCGAACGGAACCTGGCACATCAAAAGCCTCCACGCTCGAATCGATTCTTCCGATGACGATGATGCCCGGGTCGGGGATTTCCTCGCCGTCGTGGCGGTAGTAGACGGCCACATCCGGGCCGGGAGGCCAGTAGGCGATGTCCCCGACTGTGTAGGTGTGCGTGGATTTCCCCCCTCGCGAGATCGCTCGCGGCAGGTGACCGAATTTCTCTCGGCGGAACAGATCGTTCATCGTCACCGTCAGCGGGAGCAGCGAGACGAAATCACGCGAGGTTCGGCTTTCGAACAAGGTGGCCGTCATGGTCCGATCGGCCACCCTGATGCGTAGCTTGACGACGTTTGCCGGCGTGCTGGAGAAGGCGTCACGCTGCGTCATCGGATGCCCTCGGGGCTGTTCGTACGTGACCAGCAAAGCAAGCGACATCACTGTCGCGGCCAGCGTTTTCATTCAGTCCTCTCCACCCGATCAAAGCGCCGCCTCGCTCTACGGACGTGAGGCCGCGAGCTGCCGGCGGAGGGGACACTAGGCGACCGCCGGCGCCCGGCGTGGCGCGCGCGCCAGGCGCCGGGTGAGCTCCCCTCCCACTGGTGGAAGGCCCGGAAGAAGGAAGGGGCATTCTCGTACCCCAGCAGGTAGGCGGTCTCCTTGAGCTCGAGCGACGAATGGAGCAGGTAGTGGCGGGCCAGCTCGCGGCGCGCCTCCTGCAAGACCTGCTGGAAGGTGACACCGTCCTCGCCGAGTCGTCGCTGCAGGGTTCGGGGGCTCACATGCAGCTCTCCGGCGACGTCTTCGATCCCGGGCCGGCGTCCGGCGAGGAGCCGCTTGAGGATCCCCTTGACCTGTTCGCTGATCGCCTCCGCGGCGCGCGCCTCCAACAGCTCGGCCTCGAGCTGCGGCGCGACGATCGCGAGCAGATCGGCGTTGTGCGTGAGAAACGGGCGATCGAGGTCCGCTTGGCGGAACACGATGGTGTTCTGGCGCGCGTCGAACGTCGTCGGGCATCCGAAGTGTTCTTCGTATACTTTGCGGTTCCTGGCCGCCCCGCGAAGCTCGAGTCGCTTGGGCTTGACGGACCCGCCGGTCCCGCGGCGCGCGATCCCTACCACCCAGGCGAAGCACACGTCCACGAGCAGCGGCGGCTCCGTCTCCTGTGCCAGCAGCCACCGAAACTGCACGCGGCCCTCGTCCCCGCGCTCGGTGAGCTCGATGGCTTCGGGGCAGCAGAGCTGCTTGTAGCGTGCCATCCGCTCCAACGCGTCGCGGAACGACCGCGCCGAGACGGCGGCGATGGCGATCGCGTCGTAGCGCTCGAGCCGATCCTCCGTTCCGAGCTTGAGCCCGATGGCCGGATCGCGACTCGCTTGCGCGATCCCCCGGTACAGGGCGAACAGCTCCTCGGTCGTCACCAGGATCTTCGCCTGGTCGAACAGGCCCGCCGGGAGGCCCGCAAAGCGCAACACGTCGGAGGGAGACGTGCCGAGCTCCTCGAGCTTTTTCACGAGCGAGCTGGAGACACGAAACCGGTTGGTCATGGCTCTGCTCCCAGGGTGTTGCCGGGAGTCTCCCTCCGACGCCGCCCTATTTCAAGGAGGCCAGGTCGACGACGAAGCGGTACTTCACGTCCCCCTTCGCCAGGCGGTCGTAGGCCTCGTTGATCTTCTGAACGGGAATCACCTCGACGTCGGCGGTGATCCCGTGATCGGCGCAGAACTCCAGCATCTCCTGCGTCTCCCGGATCCCGCCGATGAGCGAGCCTGCGAGGCGTCGCCGGCCGAACAAGAGGCGGAACACGCTCACCGGCAGCGGCGCCTCGGGGGCTCCCACGAGGGTCAGGGTGCCATCCCGCTTCAGGAGGTCGAGATAGGCATTCACGTCGTGCGCTGCCGAGACCGTGTCCAGAATGAAGTCGAAAGTGCTCAGGTGCTGCTGGAGCTCCGCGGGGTCGGTCGAGACCACTACGTCGTGAGCGCCCAACCGGATCGCGTCTTCCGTTTTGCCGGGCGAGGTGGTGAACACCACGACGCGGGCGCCGAACGCGTTGGCGAACTTGACGGCCATGTGCCCCAGTCCGCCCAGGCCCACCACACCGACCTTCTGTCCCTCGCGGACGTTCCAGCGCTTGAGCGGCGAATACGTCGTGATGCCGGCGCACAGGAGCGGCGCCGTGCCGGCCGGTTCCAGCTGCTCCGGGACTCTGAGTACGAAGGCCTCGTCCACGACGATGCTCTCGGAGTACCCGCCGTAGGTCACACCGCCGAGGTGCCGGTCGGGGGAATTGTAAGTGAAGACGGCCGGGCCCACGCAGAACTGCTCCTCCCCTTCCCGGCAGGCGGCGCAGGTGCGGCACGAGTCCACCATGCAGCCCACGGCCGCCAGGTCGCCGGCTGCGAACTTCCGGACAGCGCGACCCACGTTCGTCACCCGGCCGACGATCTCGTGGCCCGGGACGCAGGGGTACACCGTGGGCATGGTGTTGTGCCACTCGTCTCGCACCTGGTGCAGGTCCGAGTGGCAAACCCCGCAATAGAGGATTTCGATCTGTACATCCTGCGGCCGCAGGGCGCGGCGCCGGATGGTGGTCGGCGCGAGCGGCTGGCTCGGGCCAAAGGCCGCGTAGGCGCGGGCCTCATACGTCGTGGCCGCCGGTCCCGCGGCGTCGGCGATCGTTGTCAGCGTCGTTGGGCTCATGTCGGGTTCCTCCCTGGGCCGGATGCTAGACGGTCCAGGGGGCCCTGTCATTGGCAGGACGCGCCACTCTGCTTGCCAAACGTGCCACGGCGGAGCCGTGAGCCGGGGCCGGATGGGAGAGCGTCGAGCGACCACGGGCGCCGCGGAGGCCGGCCTAAGGCGCCTCCGGATTCACCAGGTTCGCGCGGGCCCCCAGGCGCACCAGCGCCGTGCCGACCACCATCCCGATCAGATAGCCGTACGGGAGACCCACCGCGATGAGGCCCACCAGCGCCGCGACCGGGAGCTCCAGGCGGGAGGCCGCCGTGTCGCGGATCAACCAGACCAGCGCCAGCGCCTCGAAGAGGAGCAGCACGCCGAGGATCGGCAGGGGGAACGCGCGCACCACCTGGTCGAACCCCGGGCCGAAGAACAGACCCAGCGTGACGAAGACCAGTCCGTAAATGATGACCGAGCCGCCGGTCCGCCCGCCGAAGGCGTAATGGCCGGCCATGCCGCCCGAGCCATGGCAGGTCGGGATGCCGCCGAGCCAGGGGTTGACCAGGTTCATCAGGGCGTAGGTGAGGCCGATCTTGCGAATGCCGACGCTGCGTTCGGGAAACAGATCCCTGGTCAACTGATGCGTGGCGAGCACGGAGTTGCCGAGGGACAGGGGAATCTGCGGCAGGGCCAAGAGGACGAAGCCGGTCGCCAGGTCGGCGAGCCGCGGCACGTGGGGCGCGGGAAGGTGAACGCCCATGCTCGACGCGAGGCTCGGGCCATCGAGCCGAAACGCCGCGTACACCACCCCGAGGGTCACCACGGGGAGCGCCGCCGGGAGGCGCCGATTGCCGAGCAGCAGCACGGTGATGACGAACGCCGCGGTCGCGAGCGCGTACCCGGTGGCGCCCTCGGCGGGCACGTAGTTCTGGAGGGCGATCCGGGCGAGCTGGAGGCCGAGCCCGAATTGGATGCCGCGGACCACGGACTTCGGGATCACCCGCGCGAGCCAGGTCAGCGCCCCGCTCGCCGCGAGGATCAGCATCGCCAGTCCCACGGCGAGCCCCCCGCCGTAGAGCACCGGGGCCGCGACCTGTTGCGCGATCACGATCGCCGCCATCGCCTTGAGCGGCTGAACCGGCATGGGCAGGCGGTAAACGAGGCCGGTGAGGATCTGCATGGTACCGAACATGATCAGGACGCTGGCGCCGTTGAGCTGCGCGGCGAGCGCCACGCCGATGATCAGCGGGACGTCGGTCCCCATGTCGCCGAAGGCCCCCGCGAGCTCGTGGCGGTCGAAGCGGACGGGGGGGCGGCGGGGGGGCGGCGCGGCCGCCGTCACGGCGAGCCTCGCGGGCCGTACACGATGACCAGCGCGCCGAGCAGGGCGAGCGCTCCGCCGAGCAGATCCCAGCGGTCGGGGCGCACCCGATCGACGGCCGCCATCCAGGCGAGGGCGCCGACCAGGTAGATGCCGCCGTAGGCGGCGAAGGCGCGTCCCGCGTACTGGACCGGGGTTCGGGCGAGACACCAGGCGAAGAACACGAGGCTCGCCGTCGCGGCGAGCACCAGCAGGGGCGACCGATCGTGGCGCAGCCAGGTCCAGAGGGCGTAGCAGCCCACGAGCTCGCCCACCGCCGCGAGAAGGAACCAGAGCATGCGATTCTCCGCCTTCAGGCGCCGCGACTCCGATGCGCGTCCCGCTCGCTCGCCGGCGGGTCGCGGGTCGGTCCATGACGAGGCCCGTCCGTTCGAACGGGGTCTCCAGGGCGTCACTGGCGAGGTGATATTTGTGGCTCTCGCCCACGAGAATGTGCATCATCGTGGGCGCACTCCGGAAGCGGCGGGGCAGAGACAATCTAGGGGCCGTCACTCGGCGGGCCAAGGAGCATCCATGACGACGGTTTCTTCGGCATGATCTGGATCTGGCTCGGGTTCATCGGGTTTGTCCTGCTGATGCTGGCGCTCGACGTCGGGGTTTTTCACCGCAAG
The DNA here is from genome assembly GCA_035575475.1 of Gemmatimonadales bacterium. Lineage (GTDB taxonomy): Bacteria > Gemmatimonadota > Gemmatimonadetes > Gemmatimonadales > GWC2-71-9 > DATLXT01. The sequence goes on from DATLXT010000343.1 coordinate 17,259, forward strand.
GCGCACGTCGTCGGCGTCAGAGAAGCGATGGCGTGGTCCGCGGTGTGGATCGCGTTGGGCCTCGCCTTTTCCGTATTCGTGTACTTCGCCTATGAGGGCCGCTGGTTCGGCCTGGGCACGGTGGTGGACCCGGTGGACGGGGTGCTCAACAGCGGGGCGATGGCGACGGAAAAATACCTGACCGGCTATATCGTCGAGAAGTCGCTCAGCGTGGACAACATCTTCGTCATCGCGATGATCTTCAACTTCTTCGCGGTGCCGGCGCGCTACCAGCACCGCGTGCTGTTTTTGGGCATTCTGGGCGCGCTCGTCTTGCGGGGGGTGATGATCGCGGTCGGGGTGAGGCTCATTGCCGAGTTCCACTGGGTGCTGTACGTCTTTGCCGTTTTTCTGATCGTGACGGCCGTCCGGATGCTGTTGCTCAAGCCGGAACACGCGGACCCGGACAGGAACATCGTCGTGCGGGTGGCGCGGCGCTTCTTTCCGGTGACTTCCAGGTTTCACGGCGAGCACTTCGTGGTTCGTGCGGGCGCCCCGGCGTCCTACGAGAGCGAAGTTCCGGGCGCGCCCCTCGCGCGGGACGAGGCGCTGGAGCGGGCTCGACCGGGCACGCTGCTGCTCACGCCGCTGGCGCTGGCGCTGGTGATGGTGGAGACCACGGATTTGATTTTCGCGGTCGACTCGATTCCGGCGATTTTCGCCATCACGGGCGATCCCTTCCTGGTGTTCACCAGCAACGTGTTCGCGATTCTCGGTTTGCGGTCGCTCTACTTTGCTCTCGCCGGCATGGTGGAGAGGTTCCGCTATCTCAAGGTGGCGCTCGCCGCGATCCTCTTCGTGGTGGGGGTCAAGATTCTGGTGGCGCCCTGGCTCAAGGTCGTTGTGGGCGAGCGGTTCAACCTGTTCTTGCTGGGGCTGGTGCTGGGGATTCTGGCGGGGGGCGTGGCCGCGTCGCTGCTGGCGGATCGGCGGGACGCACGCCGCCGGTAACGAGGAGCGGCCGGAGTGGAGTACCGCATCGCGCCGGGCGCCGCTAACTTAGTGGCCGTCGCCACCGTAGCTCAGTGGTAGAGCTCTCGATTCGTAATCGAGCGGTCGTCGGTTCAAATCCGACCGGTGGCTCTTTGGGGACAGCGACGTGCGCGCCGGTGTTTCGGCAGGAACGTCTCTGGCTTGCCTGTCGGTTGCCGAAGCGCTCCGCGAGTGCCATCACCGCTCGCCGGGCCGGAAACCTCATCTCCCCGGCGGCAATCCAATCCGAGCGAGCAGATCCAGGAAGCGCCGATCGTCACGCAGCGCGGCGAAGCGGGGATCCGCAGGGATGCGCAGGAGGTCGGGATGTCGCTGGCGGTAGGCGTTCTCGAGCCACCGGATCGCCCTCTCCCTGTCTCCCAGCGCGAGCATCACCGTCGCGACGACGGGAGTGTGCCCGGTCCGTGCCGCCTCCGCGACCAGACCCGCCAGCATTCGTCTCGCCTCGTCTTCCCGACCGGAGAGCGCCCGGACGCGGGCGAGGGAGGCCCTCGGCTTCGTTGCCGCGCCTGAGTGGACGACAGCCCTTTGGTACGCACGGATGGCTGCGGGCAGGTCGCCCAGCGCTTCCTCGATCTGACCCAGCTGGCTATGCGCCATCCAGTCCGTCGCGTCGAGCTCGAGAGCTTGTCCAACGTGCTCGAGCGCTTGATCGGCGTGGCCGGCGAGGAAGAGGGCGAATCCCAGGGCGGAGTGCCCGGCGGTGGCCAGCGGATCCAGCTGCTGCGCGATGCCAATCTCCGCGACCGCCTCGTCGAAGCGCCCCAGGGATTCGAGGAGAAACCCGTAGCGGAGATGCGCCGCCGCATAGCCGGGATCGAGCGCGATGGCGCGCCGAAATTCTCGCTCGGCCGAAACCCAGTCCCACTCGTAGAGCTGCCGGTAGGAGCCGAGCGCCGCCCGGGCCTCCGCCAGGTCCGGGTCGAGCTCCGTGGCGCGCAGGGCGGCCTGCTGCATATGCTTCCGGGCTTCCGCGGCGGCCATGTGGTCGTGAACCCCGAGGACCGCGTATGCGCCGGCGAGCTCCGCGTGGGCACGGGCGTACCGCGGGTCGCTGGCGATCGCTCGCTCGAGGTACTCGATGGCGGTGGCCAGTGAGGCGCCCGTTCGTTTGTTGAGGAAGTATCGGCCCTTCAAGAAGAGCACGTGGGCATCGGGATTCTCGGTCGGCCGTCGCGCGAGCCGCTCGCGGTCCCGGGGCGTGAGCTCCGCGTCCAGAGCACCGGCGATGCGCAACGCGACATCGCGCTGAATGTCGAGCACGTCCGCTACGCGGCGCTCCTCGTAGGTGGCCGACCAGATATGGAAGCCATCCGCCGCGTTGACGAGCTGGGCGGTCACCCGAAGCCGGTCCCCCTGCCGCCGCACGCTTCCCTCCACCACAATCGCCACGTTCAACGCTTGGCCGATCTCGCGGACATCCCGGTTCTGTCCCTTGAACGCGAAGACGGACGTCCGGGCCACCACCCGTAACGACTGCAGTCGGGACAAAGCCGCGATCAGCTCCTCGGTCAGTCCGTCGCTGAAATACTCCTCGCCTGGATCGCCGCTGAGGTTCTCGAACGGCAGCACCGCCACGGATCGCGCGGTAGGTGGCACCGCCAGGCGGGCTCCCCGGACGCCGTACACGCCGAAGATGGCGAGGGCCAGCAGCAGCGTGACCACCACCGCGGGGTACCCACGCGCCCGCTGGCGGGCCGCCGGTTT
>DATLXT010000344.1:0-7234 GCA_035575475.1 Gemmatimonadales bacterium
AAGACCCGGAGGTCGGAGATCGCGAGATGGGGCGCGGTCACGTGAATGTGCTGGTAGCGGATGAAGCGCGCTCGCACCGGCCGGGGGAGCTCGATGTAAGCGTTGGGGCGATCCCGGGTTTCCCGACCGAGGTCCGCGATCACCCGCCAGGTCCTGCCGTCGGCCGACCCGTGCACCCGAAAGCGGGTGTAGACCGTGGAATCGTTCACGAACACGTTCGAGCGGTAGTCGGCGTAGTTGACCTGGACCGCCTTCACCTCGAAGACGCCCTGGAGGTCGATGGTGAGCCACTGATCGGGCGCGTTGGCTCGAGCCACCCAGAACGTCCGGGGATTCTCGTCCGTGACGTTCGCGGCGGGGAAGGTGTCCTGGACCGACGAGGCCCTGGCCGGTTTGCGGTAAGAGAGGAGCATCCACCCGGTGAAGAGCGCGTGGCGGTCGGTCCACCGGCCGGTCGGGAGGTAGTGGGGGAAATCGCCGAAGCGGGTGTTGACGAACAGCTGGTCCTCGGCGTCGAAGCCCGCCGGGAACATGGCCACGCGCCGCTCGAAGTTCCAGTTGACCCCCACCCAGGGGGTGCCGGTGTTCCAGTAGTTGCCGAAGGCGTCCTGGAAAGTGTTCCCGTGCCCCGCGCCCTGGACGAACCCGCCGGGCTTATAGGCGATGGGGTTGTACGGGGCGTAGGTGAAGGGGCCGAGGGGATGGTGGCCGACATAGGTCCCGTTGGCGTACACGTTGTACTCGGTGCCCGGCGCCGCGTACTGGAGGTAGTACTTCCCCCGGTACTTGGTCATCGCGGGACCCTCGATGAACGGCTTGGTGAGCGTGTCCTTGTGGTCCTGCCCGAACCGCTCCCACCCGTGCTCCAGCGGGATCAGGTGGAGCAGCTCGCGCACCGTGCCCAGGTACGCGAAGCCGTTCTTCTGGTCCACCTCGATGCCGTAGAGGGGGAAGAGGTTGGACGAACCGTAGTAGAGGTACCACCGGTCGGTATCCGGATCGTGGAACAGGTCCGGGTCCCAGGGCCCCGGCGCGCTGGGGTGCGGGGGGAGCCGCGGGTTGAAGAACTCGAGCCGCCCCGTTTCCGGGGTGGTCGTGAAGAAGACGGGGGTGCCCTCGTAGGTCGAGGGCAGGAGATAGAGCGTGTCGCGAACCGACACGGCGGCGGGAGCGTTGATGTCGTCCTCCAGCCAGCGGCTGGGGGTGACGAAGCGCCAGCGGCCCAGGTCGGTCGAGTGCCACCACCCGCCCGAGTTGGTGACGAACAGGTAGTAGGCTCCCCGGTGCCGCACGATGACCGGGTCGGCTCCCGAGCGGTAGGAGATTCCCCGGTCCATCTGTTTCAGGCTGTAGCGGTAGTCGAGATCCAGCGGGTTGCAGTAGGTGCGGAGGCCGGACGACTGGGCGGGGGCGACCGGGGCGGCGAGCGTCACCAGGGTGACGCTCGCCGCCAGGAGTCCCGGGGTCCGGCTCAGAAGTTGTACTCGGCGCCGATCTGGAGGCGGCGCGGGTCGCTCACCACGCAGTTGGCTTTGCCGAAGTTGGGGGACCCACGATCGAATGTGTCGTAGCACCCCAGGTTCTGGTAGTTGAACGCGTTGAAGAGGTCCACGCGCACCGCGAGCGCGGTCCCCCCGAGCTGCGGGAACTGCTTCCGCAGGCCCAGGTCTACGGTGCGGAAGGCCCAGGCGTTGGGAATGATGAAGTTGTACCGGTCCGGTGTGAAGCCGCCCAACTCCGACAGCGTCCGATCGCCCAGCGTCCCGTCGTTGAACCGGTCGCCCACGTCGAACTTCTGCCCCGAGCCTAGCGTGAGCAGGCCGCTGAACTGAACGCCGTACAGGTACGGCAGGTCGACGATCCAGTTGGCGACCAGGCGGCTGCGCTCGTCGCCCCGCACCTGCTTGGGGTAGAACTTCCCGTTGGGGAACGAGAAGTCGTCGAAGAAGCCCTCAGTCTGCCGCTTGGCCAGGGTGTACGCCAATCCCCCACCCCAACCTGAGCCCTCGGCCGACTGGCGGTATGGGCGATCGATCTGCACTTGGAGCGCATCATACCACGTCTTCCCGGCGTTGGTGCCGAAGAGGACCGACGTGAACCCGGGGATCGACCGGAAAGTGAAGCAGCTGCCGTTCCCGCAGGGGAAGTCGATGTTGGCCCAGTAGAACGTGAACACGTTGGAGCTGCGCATGCCGGTGTAGGCGGCCCGCACCACCCACTTCCCCAGCACCTGCCGGACGCCGAGGCTGAAGTGATTTGCCTTCGGCGGCTCGAGATCGTTGGGGAGGAGCTTAACTTCGCGGGCCGCGGCCTGGGGTCCCACGGCCGCCAGGATTTCCTCCGGCGTCATGGACATGTACGCCGGATCCCAGGGCGTCTTGCTTGGGTCGGCGGTATCGGCCGGGAAGCGCCGGAAGAAGATGCGATAGAAGGGGTGCTGGAGCGCTTCCTTCTCCTGCTGCATCACGTCGTAGACGCTGCGGTCATAGAAGATGCCCCATCCTCCGAAGATCGTGGTGCGGCCCTCGTCATCCACCTGATAGGAAAACCCGAGCCGCGGCTGGAAGGCCCCCAGAAAGGGACTGCGGTCGTCGCCGTCCGTGAAGTAGCGATTTCGGTCCAGCGGGACGAAGAGCTGACTCTGGTACGCGGTGAGCGTGTCCACCACGTCCTGCGGAGTTCGGTAATCAGTGTTGATCATGTTGGATTCGTAGTCCCACCGGATGCCGAGGTTCAGCGTGAGGCGGGGGGTCGGGGTCCAGTCGTCCTGGACGTACACGCCGAGCTGTAGGTTGCGGTCGCCGTAGTTCGGATCGCCGTACTGGAACTCCAGCTTCTCCGGGATCCGGAAGCTGTCGGCGTCGGTGAACACGAAGAGGGGGTTCTCGGAGTTGCGCTTGAGAATGTCGTAATGCAGCACGTCCAGGTTTACCCCCGTCTTGATGATGTGCTCACCGGCCTTCCGCAGGCCGGAGTACGTCAGGTCGTTGCGCAACGCCAAGCGCCGCTGGGTGAACCGCTGGACCGTGACGTTGCTCCCGACCCACGCCGTGAAGTTGCAGCAGAAGAATCGCGTGATCGTGCCGGGGGCATCCGGATCGCTGCGGTCGCGGTAGTCCTGGAAACTGACCGTGGTCTCGTTCAGCAGCGGGCCGCTGGCGTAGGTGTGCTTGGCGCGGACCGTGGTGACGCCCACGCGCAGCCGCGCGGCGATCTGCCGGGCGTGATCGGCTCGCCCAAAGAGCGCCCCGAAGTCCCGAATGTCGGAGTTGCGGCGGATGTCCACACCCAGCTCCATGGACGAGCGCGGCGTGGCAGCGTACGTTAGCTTCCCGAACACCAGCGTCTCGCGGAACGGGGACGGGAAGTTGCCGTTGTACTGGGCGAGGTTCACGGTGTCGACCGCCGGGTAGGTGCCGGGCGGCGGTACGTTGATCCCGACGCGACTCGTGCGGTCCTGGTAGTTACCTTCGTAAGCGACGAAGTAGTGCAGTCGGTCCTGAATGATCGGCCCCCCTGCGGAAAGCCCGAGCTGATAGCGCGTGTAATCCGGCTCGCGAAAGGTGGCCGGGCTAGCGCTTTTGTCGCGGACCTGAAAGGAGTCGAGCGCCACCAGACCATCGTCCTGATAGTTAACGAAGGCCGTGCCCCGGAAGACATTGGTGCCGCTCTTAGTGGTTGCGGTGAGCAGGCCGCTCGAGGCTTTCTGGTATTCAGCCTTGTAGTTCTGAGTCAGCACCCGAAACTCCTGTACCGCGTTCCGCAGGAACATGTTGCCGCGGCTGCGGTCCTGGCCGACTCCGCCGCCCCGAAGTAGATCGTTCTTGTAAGTCACCCCGTCGATGAAGACGTTCACAAGGTCGGTGCACTGCGGACAGGCTACGCCGGCGACGAAGGTTCGCCGGGTGGAGTTGATGCGGTCGTTCTGGGTGATCACTCCCGGAGCGAGCCCGGCGAGGTCGAAGATGTTCCGGTTGGCGGTGGGCAGGTCGTTGATCTGCTGTTGCGTAATGTTGGTCGCGACCTCCGAGGTGCGCAGCTCGACGATGGGGGCTCCGGCCGCGACGGTGACCGCTTCGAGCTCGACGGCCCCGGCCTGAAGCTCGAAGTGCACCAGCAGGGTCGCCCCGATCGGCACGACGACCTGGCGCCGCTGGGGGATGCTCCCGATGTGCCGGACGGCTAGCTCGTAGGCGCCCGGGGGGAGCCCCGGCAGGGCATACGCGCCATCGCCGCGTGTGGTGGCGATCCGTTCCAGGCCGGTTTCGACGTTGCGCGCCTGAACCTGAGCGCCCCCGAGGGGCACGCCGTTCGCGTCCCGCACGTAGCCCCGCACTGTACCCGTCGTGGTTTGCCCGAAGAGCGGTGTGGGCCACGCCAGCACCATGGCCGCGAAAAGCGACAAGACGGACGCCCGCATAAACGCCTCCCGATGGTCGGGTGCGAATAATGGCGCCTCCGATAGCGGACTTGTCAAGCGCTCCGTAGATTCGGCCCTGCTATGCGAATCGGATCCGTTCTCCGCCCCGTTGCCGCCGGCGCACTCCTCGCCACGATCGCCCCGGCACTCCATGCCCAGGCGCGCCGCCCCGCCGTGGAGCGCCAGATCGACTCCATCCTCGCCACCATGACCCTGGAGGAGAAACTCGGCCAGCTGAACCTCCTGTCCGTGGATCGCCGCGCTTCGCCCCAGGACCTGGAGCTGGTCCGCCAGGGGCGGGTGGGCGGGTTTCTCAACCTCCACGGTGCCGAAGCCGTGCGCGAAGCCCAGCGGGTGGCCATCGAGGAATCCCGGCTCAAGATCCCCTTGCTTCTGGGCCTCGACGTGATCCACGGCTACCGCACCGTCTTTCCCATTCCGCTGGCCGAAGCCGGCACCTGGAACCCCGAGCTGGCCGAGGCAGCGGCCCGGGTGGCGGCCCGGGAAGCCGCCGCCGCGGGCGTCAACTGGACCTTCGCCCCCATGGTGGACCTGGCGCGCGACGCCCGCTGGGGCCGCATCGCCGAGGGCTCCGGAGAAGACCCCTACCTGGGCTCGGTGATGGCCGCAGCCCGGGTGCGCGGCTTCCAGGGCCCGGGACGCGACGCGCCCATCGGGCCGGATCGCCTGCTCGCCACCGCCAAGCACTTCGCCGCCTACGGCGCCGCCGAGGCGGGGCGGGACTACAACACCGTGGACGTCTCGGAACGCACCCTGCGCGAGATCTACCTCCCGCCCTTCCAGGCCGCCGTGGACGCCGGCGTGGGGAGCATCATGACCGCGTTCAACGAGATCGCCGGCGTGCCGGCGACCGGCAACGCCTGGCTCCTCAAGGACGTGCTCCGCCGCGAGTGGCGGTTCCGCGGGCTGGTGGTGAGCGACTGGACGTCGGTCGGGGAGCTCGTGGCCCACGGGGTCGCGGGCTCGCGCGCCGAGGCCGGGCGGCTGGCGCTCCAAGCCGGGACCGACATGGACATGGTGAGCCGGATCTACGTGGACGAGCTGGCGCCGCTGGTGCGGCGCGGCACCGTGCCCTTGGCGCTGGTGGACAGCGCGGTCCGCCGCGTGCTGCGGGTGAAGTTCCGGCTCGGCCTCTTCCGCGACCCCTATCGAGGAGTGGACCCCGAGCGCGAGCGCGCCACCCTGCTCGCCCCCGAACACCGCGCCCTGGCGCGAGAGGCCGCCCGGCAGGCCATCGTGCTCTTGAAGAACGAGGGCGGCGTCTTGCCGCTCCCGGCGCAGGGCCGGACCATCGCGGTGATCGGCCCGCTGGCACACGACCGGCTGGAGCCGCTGGGACCCTGGCACACCGACGGCCGGCGGGAAGACGTGGTCACCGTGCTCGAGGGCATCCGCCGGCGGGCGGCCTCGGCGACCGTCCTCCATGCCGGGGGCGCCGGCGTTCTCGACACCGCGACCGCGGGGTTCGCCGAGGCCGTCGAGACGGCCCGCCGCGCGGACGTGGCCGTGCTGGTCCTGGGCGAGAAGCACGACATGAGCGGCGAGGCCGCGAGCCGGGCGGAGATCGGCCTCCCCGGCGTGCAGCAGCAGCTGCTCGAGGCGGTGGCCGCCACCGGCAAGCCCGTGGTCCTGCTGCTCATGAACGGCCGGCCGCTCGCGCTCCCTTGGGCCGCCGAGCGCGTGCCGGCGATCGTCGAGACCTGGTTCCTGGGGACCGAGACCGGGAACGCCGTGGCCGACATCCTCTTCGGCGACGTCTCCCCGAGCGGGAAGCTGCCGGTCTCCTTCCCCCGGGCGGTGGGCCAGGCGCCGATCTACTACAACCACAAGAACACCGGGCGCCCGCCCTCGGCCGAGCGGTTCACGTCCAAGTACCTGGACGTCCCGGTGACGCCGCTCTGGCCCTTCGGCCACGGGCTGAGCTACACCACCTTCGCCTACTCCGAGCTCGAGGTCTCGCCCGCCCGCCTGGGACCGCGCGACACCGTGCGGATCCGGGTTCGGGTGCGGAACACCGGGTCGCGTGACGGGACGGAGGTGGTCCAGCTCTACGTTCGAGACGAAGTCGCGACTGTGACCCGGCCGGTCCGGGAGCTGAAGGGCTTCCGGCGGGTGCCTCTCGCGGCCGGGGAGTCGGCGGTGGTCGAGTTTCGGTTGACCCGCGCCGACCTCGCTTTCTACGGACTCGACCTGCGGCGGCGGGTGGAGCCGGGGACGTTCCGGGTGTTCGTGGGCCCGAGCTCGGTCGAAGGACTGGAGGGGAGCTTCGTCGTCACCCCCTGACCCCGCCTCATCCGCTGGCTCCGGTGTACTTTCGGATGGCCGCCCGCCAGACCAGCCGCGCCAGCACCAGGGCCGTGACCGCCACCAGCGCCGAGCCCAGCACGACCGCCGGGCCCAGGCGTCCGGTGAGGGCGGAAGCGGGGACGGTGGTGGTCCAGGCGATGGGCACCAGGTACACGAAGAGGAAACGCAGGGCTCCGGGGTAGGCGGAGACCGGGTAACGCGCGCCTTCGTACAGGGCGTCGAACAGCGTGATCAGGTTCTCGACCGAGACGAAGGCGAACGCCAGGCTCATCAGGACCACCCAGATCGCGTACACCACCACGATCGCCGCGAGCAGCGCCACGAGGAAGGCGCCGACCTCGGCGGCCGACGGCAGGCGGTCGAGCCGGTGCAGGGCGTAGCCCGCGAGACCCAGGCCGAGGCCGACGTCGGTCAGGCGCCAGACATCGAGCCGCCGGAAGGAGATGAAGGCGAGCGGGTCCACGGGCCGGGAGAGGACCAGGTCGA
>DATLXT010000345.1:0-5385 GCA_035575475.1 Gemmatimonadales bacterium
GGCGGGCGCCACGGTCCGGGCCACCAACCAGGCCACGGGGACGGTCAGCCGCGCCACCACCGCGGCCGACGGCAGCTACACCGTGTCGAACCTGGCGCCCGGCGCGTACACCGTGACCGCGGCACTGCCCGGCCTGCGCACCGTCTCCCGGCGGGACATCCAGGTGGCGGCGGGCGCGGACGTGTCGGTGGACTTCGAGCTCCAGCCGCTCATGCTCGAGGCGGTGACCGTGACGGCGATGCTCCGCGAACAGCAGTTGGCCGAGGTGCCCTTCTCCATCGCCGCGCCCACCGAGCAGGCGCTGCGGTTGCGGGGGGCGGACAATATCGAGGCCATCGCGACCAACGTGGCCGGCTTCAGCGTCCAGAATCTGGGCCCCGGCCAGAGCCAGGTCGCCATGCGCGGGGCCTCCTCGGGCCAGATCGCCCGGGACCAGCCGGGCGTGAAGGAGCAGGTGGGCGCCTACCTCGACGACTCGCCCATCTCGCTGTCGCTGTTCACGCCGGATCTCGACTTCTTCGACGTCTCTCGCGTCGAGGTGCTGCGCGGCCCGCAGGGGACCCTGTTCGGCGCGGGCTCGCTCGCCGGCACCGTGCGCTACATCAGCAACCAGCCCGAGCTGGGCGTGAGCAGCGTGTTCGGCGAGGTCGGGGGACACTGGGTTGACGGTGGCGCTCCCGGCAGTACCGCGAGGCTCGGGATCAACGCGCCGCTGGGCGCGACGGCAGCCTTCCGTGCGGTGGGATACGCCAACCGCATGGGCGGCTGGATGGACGCGGTGCAGCCCAATCTCACGGTCAACGACGATGTGAACGGCAGCGACCGGACCGGCGTGCGGGCCGCGCTCCGGCTGGCGCCGTCGGACCGCTTCACCCTCACGCCCCGCGTGGTGTTCCAACGGGTCAAGGCGGACGGCTGGAACCGGCAGGACGTCTACAACATCCTGGCCAACCCCTTCACCACCACCCGCCCGCCCGTGCGGCTGGGCGAGCGCCAACTGTTCACCCAGATCGAAGAGCCCTACACCGACGACTTCTTGCTCACCGACTTGAACCTGCGGTACGACTTCGGGCGGGTGAGCCTGACCTCGATCACCTCCTACACGTTCCGGGACATCCTGGTGGTCCGGGATGCGGGGGCTCTGACCTCCAGCATCACCGGTGGAAGCCTCGGCCTGTCCGAGCCGATCTACACGCTCGATGCCCCCCTGGACGACGCGACCACCAGCAAGGTGGTGACGCAGGAGGTGCGGCTGTCGGGCGCCACGGAGCGGCTTCGGTGGCTGCTGGGCGGGTTCTTCAGCAGCAATCAGCGCGACTACGGGCAGAGTCTGCTCGTCGTGGGGTTCGACGATCTGGCGGCGCCGGAACTCGGCGCCCCCCCCGGGTTCACTCGGGGCCTCCGGGCCCGGAAGGATGAGCTGTTCTTCTCCGACCTGTCCTACGACCTGAAACAGATCGCCTTCTTCGGGGAGGCGACACTATCGGTGGGACCGCGCCTCAGCCTGACCGGCGGCCTGCGCTACTACAACTTCAACGAGGACCGGGAGCAGATCTTCGACGGGATCTTCGGCAACGACAACACGGGAACCTCCCTGGTGTCGCAGCCCGGGTCCACCGAGGCCGACGGGCTGGCGCCGCGCTTCATCGTGAGCTACAAGGCGTCCGACGCGGTCACCCTCAACGTCCAGGCCTCGCGGGGGTTCCGGCTCGGCGGGATCAACGACCCGCTCAACGTTCCGCTGTGCACGCCCGAGGACCTGATCACGTTCGGCGGCCGGGAAACTTGGAAAGACGAGACCGCGTGGAACTACGAGGTGGGGGTCAAGTCCCAGCTGGCGGACGGGCGGGCGTCCATCAACCTCTCCGCGTTCTACCTGGACATCCGCGACCTCCAGCTCACCGTGACGGCGGGCACCTGCTCCTCCCGGCTCATCTTCAACGTCCCCAAGGCCCGCAGCCAGGGCGTGGAGCTCGAAGTCACGGCGGCCCCCAGCGACCACTTCGACTTCTCCGTCTCGGCGGGCCTCAACGACTCCGAGCTGCGGTCCACCATTCTCTCGGCGGGACAGCCGGTCTCGGGGATGGCGGCCGGAAACCGTCTGCCCAGCGTGCCGCAGATCCAGGTGGCGGCGGCGGGCACCTACGGGTGGGACGTGGCCCCAGGGTCGCGGGCCTACCTGACCGCCAGCTACCAGCACGTGGGGTCGCGCTTCACGGCCATCGACGACCACGGCCGGGGTCAGTGCTGGCCGCCCGACCTGCCCAATTGCCCCTTCGGCACGGTGGCGCTGACGACGTTCGAACGGTCGGGCGGAGCTACCATCGGGGGCCCCCTGACCGATACCCTGTTCACGTTCAACCCGGAACTTCCCGCCTATAACATCGTCAACCTGCGCGCCGGGCTGATCCGCGAGAGCTGGGAGCTCTCGGTGTTCCTCAACAACGTGACCGACGAGCTGGCCTTCCTGGCCCTCGATCGCGAACGGGGAACCCGCGCCCGGGTGGGGTATCTCACCAACCAGCCACGCACGGGGGGCGTAGCGCTCCGCTTCAATTACTAGGGGCGCAGCGGGCCGCCAAGCGAACAGGGGCACGGTCAACCCGTGCCCCTGTTCGCATCCGCCCCGGCCGCCCGCTCAGGCCTCGGTGTAGAACTTCGCCCCGAGCACCGTCGCCAGCGGATACTGAATCAGCGCGATCACGGTCCCGATCACGTACATCCGGGTGGGGAACAGCCCCATCGGCGCCTCCCCCACCGCGTGGAGCAGGCCGTAGAGGAACCACATCGCGAGACCGGTCCAGACCGCCGTGCGCGGGCCGGGCCCGAAGCGGGGGCGCACCGCGGCGTAAAGCCAGACCGGAAGATCCCGAACACGAAGTCCCAGACCACGTACAACGCCATCGTCGAGCCCCCCATCATCGACTCCTTGCCCAGCGCCTGGAGCGCCGCCTCGAAATCGGACCGGAGCCACACGCCGTAGACCAGCCAGTCGATGACGTTCATCACCACCCCGGCGATCAACCCGCCGACCAACACCTTCTGCATGTTGATCTTGCCCATCACTCACCCCCTGGCAAAGGAAGACGAGCGACGACCACCTCCCGCCGGGCCCGACACTATGGAGCGCGACGGAACCCGTCAATAGCCAGGTAGAGGAAGGACGACCTCGAAGCGCGAGGTTGGAGCTCAGGCGGGGCGCCGGAGCCGCTCGGCCGCTTCCCGGGTGAGCCGGGTGATCCAGGCGCTGACGCTGTCCCCGGGGCCCCGCGGGTCCCGGGCCCGGTGCCAGGCCAGCGTGAACGCCTCGGCCACCGCGGCCTCGGCCTGCTCCGGATCCACCACCACGGAGTAGGCCACGGCATAGGCCGTAGGACCGTACCGGAGGCGCAACTCCCGGAGCGCCCCGCGATCGCCCTCGGCCACGCGGCGGACCAGGAGGCGATCGGGGATCGAAGGGGTCGGGGAAGCCCCGGAGCCGGGCGCCATAACACCGTAAAGAGCCCGCAGCGGGCGGCGCGGTAACCCCGCCCCCAAGTGACGGCCCCACGGGCCGTTACCTCCGGCTCCCCCGCGACTCTTTACTGCGGCGGTTGATCGGGCTCCGGCCTCCGGATAGCATGCGAGGGCGTTCGAGCCAGGGAGCCGGGGTGCCGGAGCGGATCAGGGGGACGGACGGTGAGGTGGTGCGGGCCGTGCTGGGGGGCGATGTCGAGCGGTACGCCGAACTGGTTCGGCGCTACCGGGACCGCTACGCCCGCTACGCCGCCCGGATGCTGGGCTCGCTGGACGCCGCCGAGGACGCCGTGCAAGACGCCTTCGTCCGGGCCTTCGACCAGCTCCGGCAGTGCCGCGATCCCGAGAACTTCGCCGGGTGGTTCTTTCTCATCCTGCGGAACCGGTGCTACGCGGAACGCCGCCGCCGGAGCCGAGAGGGACCCCGGGTGGACGAGCTGGCCGGCGCGCTCGAGGCGCCTGACCACCCGGACGGGGCCGTGGAGCGGGCGGAACGCCGGCGCATACTCCAGGAGGCCCTGCTCAAGCTGACGCCGGACCAGCGCGAGGTCTTCGTGCTGAAGCACCTGGAGGGGATGTCGTACGACGAGATCGCGGCGATCCTGGGCGCCACGGTCCCCTCCCTCAAGATGCGCATGCACCGGGCGTACGACCGGCTGCGCGAGGAACTGAAGGACGTATTATGACCGCGCCGTATCATCCCCTGGTCAAGCGCCTGCTCGACGGTGAGCTGACGCTGGCCGACCTCCCGCCGGAGCTCCGGCCGGAAGGTGAAGCCGCCCTCCGGCTGCTCGAGGCCCTCGACCGAGAGCCCGTGACCCTGTCTCCCGGACTCGAGGCGCGCGTGATGCACACGGTGCGGCGGCGTGCGGAGTCGCCCGGGCGCCGCGCCTGGCGCTGGCTCGCCGCACCCCGGGAGATCCGGATCCGCCTCCGTCCCTGGGTCGCCGGTGCCGCCCTGGCGGGGGCCCTGGCGCTGGTCATGCTCATCGCCCGGCCGCCCCATCCCGAGACCGGGGCGCCCTCAGCCGGTCTCGCCACGGCCGAGAGCGTGTTCGTGCGCTTCGTGCTGTACGCGCCTGAGGCGCGGCAGGTGGGCGTGGCCGGCACCTTCAACGAGTGGGATCCCGAGGCCACGCCGCTGGTGCGCAGCGCGGAGGCGGGGGTCTGGACGGCGACCGTGGCCCTGCCCGTGGGCCAGCACCAGTACGCGTTCGTGATCGACGGGGAGCGCTGGGTCGCGGACCCCGCTGCTCCCCGGGTGGACGACGGCTTCGGCCGGGCCAACAGTCTGATCGCGGTGGTGCCGGGAGGGAGGGCGCTGTGAGGACGGGCGGGCTGGTCAGGGTGATCGCTTTCCTTCTTTCAGTGCCCCCGGCCGCGGGGCAGGGCCCGGTGGCCGATCGGCTGCGGGGCCGGGTGCCGCCCGAGGTGGCCGCCGCGGTGGAGCGACTCGCCCGAGAGGCGGCCGCTCAGGGTCTCCCGGTGGAGCCGCTGGTGCAGAAGGCTGTGGAAGGGGGGGCCAAGGGTGTCCCCGGGCCGCGGGTAGTGGCGGCGGTAGAGGCCCTGGCCGCCCGGCTGGAGTCGGCCGCCCGCGCGGTGCGGGCCGGGGGCGCGACGCCGGACCCGGCGACCATCGAAGCGGCCGCCTTCGTCCTCAGCCTCGGCCTCGGGGAGACCCAGGTCGCCCGGCTGGTTCAGGTCGGCCGCCCGGGTCGCGATCGCGCGGTCGTTCTCCGGGTGGCGGGGGCGCTGGTGGCCCTGGGGGTGCCGGCCGGCGAGTCGGTGGACCTTCTGGTCGGCGAACTCGAGGCCGGCCGCCCCGAAGCCGAGCTGGTGGACTTGCCGGCGCGGGTGCAGGCGGGCTTG
>DATLXT010000346.1:0-3160 GCA_035575475.1 Gemmatimonadales bacterium
GCCCACCCGCCGCCGGCCGCGGGAGCCGACCTCCCCGGCGGATGGGGCGGTCTGGTCTATTTCCGCCTCCACGGCGCCCCGCGGAGGTACTACTCGGCCTACTCCGACGAATTCCTGGACCGGCTGGCGGACCGGATTCGGGGCCTCCCCGGGCGCCCGACCGTCTGGTGTGTCTTCGACAATACGGCCGCCGGGGAGGCCGTGGGCAACGCCCTCGGGCTGCTCGAGCGGCTGCGGGCCTAGCGGCTGACTTCTTCGAAGCGGCGCCCCACCTCGGGCCAGTTGACCACGTTCCACCACGCCGCGATGTAGTCGGAGCGGCGGTTCTGGTACTTGAGGTAGTAGGCGTGCTCCCAGACGTCGAGGCCCAGGATCGGGGTCTGCCCCTCCATGAGGGGACTGTCCTGATTGGCGGTGCTGGTGACTTCGAGCCGCCCGCCCGGGGTGACCACGAGCCACGCCCACCCGCTGCCGAACCGGGTGGCCGCGGCGTCGGTGAAGCGCTCCCGGAAATCCGCGAAGCTCCCGAAGGTCTTCCGAATGGCGTCGGCCAGCCTGCCCGCGGGCTCGCCGCCGCCCGTGGGCTTGGGCGCCATCACGGTCCAGAAGAGCGAGTGGTTATGGTGCCCGCCGCCGTGGTTGCGCACCGCGGTGCGGATGTCCTGGGGGACCTGCTCGATCCCGCGCAGCAGCTCCTCCAGGGTCCGCCCCTCGAGTTCCGGATGCTTCTCCAGGGCCGCGTTGAGGTTGTTGACGTATCCCTGATGGTGCTTGCCATGGTGGATTTCCATGGTGCGGGCATCGATGTAGGGCTCGAGCGCCGCGTAGTCATAGGGAAGGGGCGGCAGCACGTGGATCGCGCGCCGCGAGGTGGTGGAAGTCGTCTGCGTCATCGCTTCGTCACTCCTTGGGTAAACGACCGTCGAATAGGTAACCGATTTTCCTCCTGATGTGAACCCGCGGGAAAGGGGCGGGGTTCCCGCGTATTGCGCGGCGCGGTACCGGGACTATTTTCTCCCCGCGACTCGTACTCCTCGGCACTCGGCAATCCGTTCACCGGAGGCCTGCGATGCAGATCCTCACGAGCGACGGTGTTGAGTTTCTCCTGCGGTGGGTGCATTTCCTGGCGGGCATCACCTGGATCGGCCTGCTCTATTACTTCAACTTCGTGCAGGGCCCGTTCTTCGCCGAAGCCGACGCGGCCACGAGGAGCGCGGCCACCCAGAAGCTGGTGCCCCGCGCCCTGTGGTGGTTCCGCTGGGGCGCGATGCTGACGTTCCTCTCCGGCGCCCTGATCATCCTGAAGCGGTTCGGAGAGGCCCCGGCCGGCACGTCGGTCGCGACGAGTCCATGGGGGGTGGCGATCCTGACCGGGGCGCTCTTCGGCACGCTCATGTTTCTCAACGTCTGGCTGGTCATCTGGCCCAAACAGAAGGTGGTGATCGCCAACGCCGTCGCCACGGCGGGGGGCGCCCCGGCCAATCCGGCCGCGGCCGGCGCGGCCCGGCGCGCGTTTCTGACCTCCCGCACCAACGTGGTCTTTTCCGTGCCGATGCTGTTCTTCATGGGGGCGGCGTCTCACTTCGCCCCTCGGGTGAGCGGGAACCTGCCGCTCTACTGGACGCTGATCCTGGTGCTGGCGGCGCTGGTCGAGATCAACGCGCTGACCGGCGACAAGGGTGCCACCACGCGGCCGCTGGAAACGGTGCGGAGCGTCATCATCAGCGGATTCGCGTTCTGGGCGGTGATCTACGCGGTGGTGACGACGGTACTCCGCTGAGCTACTGTGGTCGCTGACCTGCGACCGGCGTCGGGACCAGGCGGCTCTGCTGGGTACCGTCTCCGATCTCGCCGCCGCCGCCATATCCCCAGCAGTAGACCGCCCGGTCCGTCGCCAGGCCGCAGGTGTGCTCGCTCCCGGCCACGAGCGCGCTGAAGCGCAGGCCGCCCGTGACCGGAGCGGGCGCGGGGCGCGAGAGCCGGGTGCCGTCACCCAGCTGGCCCCAGGCGTTCACGCCCCAGCACCAGGCGGTCCCGTCGCTCGCGATCCCGCAGCTGTGCACCCCGCCCGCCGCCAGGGCCGTGAACCGGAGCCCGCCCGCGACCGGCACCGGGACGGTCGCGCGTTCCGGGTCGCCGCCCGTTCCGAGCTGGCCGGCGGCATTCCACCCCCAGCAGTAGGCCGTGTCGTCCGTGGTGAGGCCGCAGGTGTGAAACCGCCCGGCGGTGAGCTGCCGCAAGGTCAAAGCGCCGGCCACGGGCGCGGGCGTGGCGCTCCCGAGCGTATCTCCCCGGCCGAGCTGTCCGACCTCGTTGGCGCCCCAGCAGTAGGCCGCACCCGCGGCCGTCAGTGCGCAGCTGTGGCGGCCGCCCAGGGCGAGGGCGGTGAAATGAACCTCGGTGGTAACGGGCGCGCGCTCGCGCGGATCGTCGTCCTCGGACCCGCCCGCCTGCCCATCGGTGTTCAGTCCCCAGCAGTACGCGAGGTTCGCGTCCGTGCGGGCGCAGGTGTGGCGCCCCCCGGCGCGGATTTCGACCAGGGGCTGGATCGCAACGGCCGGGCCCGGTCGGTCGCGCTGAAGGGGCTCAGGCGTGCCCAGCTGGTCCGAAAGGTTCCATCCCCAGCAATAGGCCAGTCTCGCCGGCGTGAGGCCACAGGTGTGATTCCCTCCCGCCCCGAGCTGCGCGAATTTGAGATCGCCCGTGACGGGGCGCGGGGTCGAGGAGAAGGCGTCGGGGAGGGCGGCGCCGAGTTGCCCGTAGCGGTTCCAGCCCCAGCACCAGGCGGCGCCTTCCGGCGTGAGGCCGCAGGTGTGGTTGGCCCCGGCCGCGACGGACGTCAGGACGAGCGGCGCTCGCGTGGTGCTGTCGGGCAGGACCGGTCGGGGGGCGGGTTCGATGCACCCCGCCGAGAGCGCGCAGAGCGCGCAGATCCGAAGTTCGCCGAGCCGGCGCATGGGTCGCGGCGCGATGGCCCTGCCTCTATCTATAATGTCACGGGGGGAACGAACGTGCGACGACCGGTGGTGGCCTGGACGCTCGTGCTCCTGGGGCTGGCGGCTCCCCTGGGCGCGCAGTCGGCGCTGGTGGCAGGGGTTGCGGCCACCTTGGGCGACGGGTGGCAGATCGAGGCGGTGGACTTCGGCCTGGTGCGCCCGCT
>DATLXT010000347.1:0-4639 GCA_035575475.1 Gemmatimonadales bacterium
TCGGGCGCATCATGGACGTCCTGCCCCATCGGTACCCGTTCCTCCTGGTCGATCGGATCGTCGAGATCGAGGGCGACAAGCGGATCGTCGGGATCAAGAACGTCACGATCAACGAGCCGTTCTTCCAGGGGCACTTTCCGGGGCATCCCATCATGCCGGGGGTCCTGATCATCGAAGCCATGGCCCAGGTGGGCGGGATGCTCCTGATGAGCCGGTTCGAGGGGCAGGACGTGTCGAACAAAGTGGTCTACTTCATGTCGCTGGACAACGTGAAGTTCCGGCGCCCGGTCCTCCCGGGCGACCAGATCCGGTTCGAGCTCGAAATGGTCCAGTTCCGCGGCCGCACCTGTCGCATGAAGGGCGTGGGCTACGTGGACGGCCAGGTGGTCGCCGAGGCCGAGATGGCGGCGATGGTGGTGGACCGGTGATCCACCGGACCGCCCTGATCGACCCCACGGCCAAGCTCGGACAGGAGGTCAGCGTCGGTCCCTACACGATCATCGGACCTCACGTGACCGTCGGCGATCGCTGCCAGATCGCGGGCCACGCGGTGCTGGAGCGCAACGTGCGGCTGGGCACGGGCGTCCGCGTCGGTTACGGCAGCGTGCTGGGGGGCGACCCCCAGGACCTGAAATACCGGGGCGAAGAGACCTGGGTCGAGATCGGCGACGGCACCATCATTCGCGAGTACTGCACCATCAACCGCGGGACCACCGCGACCGGCAAGACCACGGTGGGGGAACGCTGCTTCATCATGACCTACGTCCACCTGGCGCACGACTGTCACATCGGCAACGACGTCATCCTCGCCAACGGCATCCAGATGGCCGGGCACGTGACGGTGGACGACCGGGCCATCATCAGCGGCCTCACGCCCATTCACCAGTTCGTCCGCATCGGCACCTACGCGTTCGTGGGGGGCGGGTCGCGGGTGAACCAGGACGTGCCGCCCTACACCAAGGCGGTGGGGAACCCGGTGCACCTCTACGGCCTGAACTCGGTGGGGCTCCAGCGGGCCGGCTTCGCTCCGGAGGTGAAGCTGGCTCTGAAGCGCGCCTACCGGCTGCTGTTCAACTCCGACCTGACGGTGAGCCAGGGGATCGCGCGGGCGCGGGCCGAATTGCCCGCCCTGCCCGAGGTCGAGACCTTCCTGCGCTTCATCGAGGAATCCCAGCGCGGGGTCCTGGTGTGACGGCGCGGCCGCTACGGGTGGGGGTGATCGGCACGGGGGCCCTGGGCTTCCACCACGCGCGCCTGCTGCGCCAGATCCCCGGCGTCGAGCTCGTGGGGATCTACGACATCGATCCCGAGCGGGCGGCGCTGGTGTCGCGGGAACTGGGCGTGACGGCCCTCCCCTCCCTCGAGGCCCTGCTCGATCGCGTCGAAGCCGCCACGGTGGCGGTTCCCACCTCGGTGCACACCGAGGTCGGAGTGGCGGTGCTCTCTCGCGGGGTGCATGCGCTGATCGAGAAGCCCCTGGCCGACACCGTGGAGGGCGCCGAGCGCCTGGTGCGCGAGGCGGCGGCCCGGCGGGTCGTTCTCCAGGTGGGGCACGTGGAGCGATTCAACCGGGCGGTGCGGGCGGCGCTCCCCTACCTCGAAGAGCCGCGCTTCCTCCAGACCGAGCGGCTGGCGCCGTTCCAGCCGCGAGGCACCGACGTCGCCGTCATCCTGGACCTGATGATCCACGACCTCGATCTGGTCCTGGAACTGGTGGGCTCCGAGGTCAGCGAGGTCCGGGCCATCGGCGTGCCGGTGCTCACCCCGCACGTGGACATCGCGAACGCGCGAGTGGAATTCGCCAACGGGGCGGTGGCGCTGGTGACGGCGAGCCGCATCTCCCGGGACCGCACCCGCAAGCTCCGGATCTTCCAGCCCTCGGGGTACTTCTCGCTGGACCTGGCCCAGGGCGACGGGCACTTCTACCGCCTCAAGGAAGGGTGGCGGGACCTGGGCGCCCGGCGGATGGAGGAGATCGTCGAGCATGTCCGTCTGACCGCGCCCGAGGCCGAGCCGTTGCGGCTGGAGCTCGAAAGCTTCGTGCGCGCCGCGCGGGGGGAAGGCGAGGTAGCGGTGAGCGGGGCCGCCGGGGCGCGGGCGCTCCAGCTCGCCTGTCGCGTGGCCGAGGCGGTGCAGAGCTCTCCGCTCCTCGCTGCGCGGCCGTGACGGGCGGGGGGGCATCGGCACTCCGGGTCTACATCTCCGCGGGCGAGCCCTCGGGAGACGCGCATGCCGCCCCGGTGGTGGCCGCGCTCCGCCGCCGTCTCCCGCACGCGGAGATCGAGGCCTTCGGGGGACCGCTCATGGAGCAGGCGGGAGCCCGGGTGCTGGACCGCATGGAGGCCTTCTCCGTGGTGGGGTTCGTCGAGGCGGTGGGGAAGATCCCGGCGCACATTCGCCTGCTGCGGCGCGTTCGGCAGGCGTTCCGGACGGGGCGATACGACTTGGCGATCCTGGTGGACTATCCGGGATACCATCTCCGCGCGGCCGCGGCCGCCGCCGAGGCCGGGGTGCCGGTGCTCTACTACATCGCCCCCCAACTCTGGGCCTGGGGCGCGGGTCGGGTGCACCAGCTGGCGCGGGCGGTACGCAGGCTGGCGGTGATCCTCCCCTTCGAAGAGCAGTTCTTTCGGGAACGGGGCGTTCCCGCGACGTTCGTGGGCCATCCGCTGCGGGACCGGCCGCCGCCCCCACCCCGGAGCGAAGCCCGCCGAGCCATCGGGCTCGAGCCCGCCCGCCCCACCCTCGGGCTCTTTCCCGGCAGCCGGGCCCTGGAGGTGCGGCGGCTCTGGCCCGCGTTTCGGGACGCCGCGGCACGGGTCCGGGCCCAGCGGCCCGATCTGCAGATCGTCGCCGCGGCCGCGCCCGGGGCGGCCTACCCCGAAGCCGGCCCGGTGCACATCCATCAGGGTGACCCGGCGCTGGTGTTCGCCGCCTCGGACGCGGCCATTTGCAAGTCGGGCACCACCACGCTCGAGGCGGCCATCGCGGACGCCCCGCTGGTGATCGCCTACCGGCTCAACCCGCTGTCGGGCTTCATCGCCCGCCGGGTGCTCCAGGTTCCCTGGGTCGGGCTGGTGAACCTGGTGGCGGGGCGCGAGGTGGCGCCGGAGTTCCTCCAGCGCGCGGTGCGGGCCGAGGCGCTGGCCCGAGCGGTCTCGCCGCTGCTCGACCCCGACTCGCCCCAGGCCCGGCGGCAACGGGAAGGGCTGGCCCTGGTGCGGGAGCGGCTGGGCGCGCCCGGCGCGGCGGAGCGGGTGGCGGAAATCGCGGCCGAACTCCTGGGATGAAACTGCGCTGGGCCGATCCGGTGCTCGCCCGCTTCGCCGCCGGGATGCTACGGCTCCTGGCGGCGTCCTGGCGCTACCGGATTCGGGGCGCGGAGCGGCTCCGAGCGGTACGCGCCAGCGGCCGGCCGTTCGTGTTCGTGCTCTGGCACAGCCGGATTCTTCCGCTGCTCTACCTGCATCGCCATGAGGACATCGTGCTCCTGGTGAGCCGGCACCGCGACGGCGCCTATCTCGCCGACCTGGCGGCGCGCTGGGGATACCGCTCGGTGCGAGGGTCATCGGGGCGGGGGGGCGACGTGGGCTTGCTCGGGATCGTGCGCGCGCTCCAGGCGGGCGCCACCGTGGCGGTGACGCCCGACGGCCCCCGGGGTCCGGCGCAGCGGGTGAAGCCGGGCGCCCTGGCGGCCGCCCAGCACGCCGCGGCCCTCCTCCTGCCCATCGGGGCCCGGCCGTCCGCCGCCTGGTACCTGCGCTCCTGGGACCGCTTCTGCATCCCCAAGCCGTTCGCGCGGGTCGACGTCACCTACGGCGTGCCGATGGACGTCCCCCCGGGAAAGGACAGCGTGCGCCAGGCGGTGCCGGCGCTCGAGCGCGCGCTGCGCGAGGTGACCGACGGCACGTGAGCGTCACGCTGGCGCAGCCCCGAGTGCTGCACTGGCTCTGGTGGAGCCGGGCGCCCGCGGCGCGCGCCGTTCGGGCCCTGCTGCTCCCGGCCGGGGGCATCTACCGGGGCGTCATGCTGGCCCGAGCCGCGGCCTACGCCGGCGGATGGCGCCGTCCCGCCGCGCTTCCCCTGCCCGCGGTGGCGGTCGGGAGCCTGTCGGTGGGCGGGGCGGGGAAGACGCCCATTGCGGCGTGGATCGCGGCGTTCTACCAGCGACGAGGCCTGGTGCCCGGCGTGCTGTTACGCGGTTACGGCGGGGACGAAGCACTGGTCCACCAGCGCCTGGTTCCCGGAGCGGTGGTGATCGCGAACCCGGACCGCATCGCCGGAGCCGCTGCGGCGCTGGCCGGGGGTGCCCGGGTGCTGGTGTTGGATGACGCCTATCAACGGCTGGATTTGGCCCGCGACCTGAACATCGCCGTGGTCAACGCCGAGAACGCCCGCGCCGTCCGGTGGCCCCTCCCCGCGGGGCCCTGGCGGGAGGGGTGGGGCGCCCTGCGCCGGGCTGACCTCCTGGTGATCACCCGCCGCCGGGTGGGGCTCGAGGACGCGGTGCGGCTGGGGGCGCACCTGAGCCGGTATTGCCCGCGGGCCCCGCGGGCGGTGGCCCAGCTGGTGCCGGACGGCTTCCGCGGGATGCTGTCGGAGCGGCGGGTGGCCGCCGAGGCGCTGGCGGGGCGCCGGG
>DATLXT010000348.1:0-4216 GCA_035575475.1 Gemmatimonadales bacterium
CGTGCCCCGCGGGTTCCCCCGCCCCGTCCGGGCCCACCCTGGCCCCGCTCGCCACCACGGCGAGGGTCACGGCCAGAGCGGCCATCACGCCCCCCAACCCCACGCCCACCGCCAGGCGCGCCCCCCAGCGCCGCGGCGCGCCCCATCCCAGGGACGTCCAGGACTTCCCGTTCCAGCGGTGTCCCACGAGCCAGGTCGCGAGCCCCAGGCCCGCGACCGTGACGGCGCCGCCGCTCACCATCGCCCAGGACCCGGAGGGCCCATCCCACCGCCACTCCATGCCGGTCGCCCACCCGACGCTCCACCCGAGCAGGACGGTGGCCGTGAGGCCTGCGGCGGCGAAGAGCAGGATCCAGCCGACCGCCGCCGCGACGGCCCGCGCCCGCTCCCCAAACGAAACGCGCGCCGTCATAGGCGCGCGCGAACGGGACTCACGGTGCGGCGCAGAATCAGCACGGCCAGCACCACCTTCCCGATGTCTCCCAGCAGGAACGGCAGGGTGCCGAACCGGGCCGCCCGCTCCAGGTCGCCGGTGAGCAGGAGGAGCTGCGCCAGCCCGCCGAGATGAATGAGCCCGAGGCCCGCCAGGGTGGCCCCGGTGGTGCGGGCCAGGCGACGCCCATCCCCCACCATGCGCCCCACCGCCCAGGCCGCCAGCGGGTAGGCCAGGAGGTAGCCGCCGGTGGGCCCCACCAGCCGGCCCAGGCCGGGCGGCAGGGCCGGGCCGGGCGTGAACACAGGAAGCCCCGCCGCTCCCGCGGCGAGATAGAGAAGCAGGCTCGCCGCGCCCAGCCCCGGGCCCAGCAGGCCGCCCACGATCAGCACCGCGAGGGGCTGGAGCGTCATGGGAACCGGCGTCCCCGGAAGAGGGACCGCCACCTGGGCCGCCGCGGCCACCAGGGCCGCGCCCAGCACCACCGCCGCCGCCCGCCGCGCCCCGAGCGCCCGAGCCGGGGCCACCGCCGTCTGCGCCTGCATGCTCACATCGCCTCCACGCTGAGGGCCACCGCGTTGCCGCCACCGAGACACAGAGTGGCGAGTCCCGTGGACTTCTGGCGGTCACGCATCGCGTACAGGAGCGTGGTCAATACCCGCGCGCCCGACGCCCCGATGGGATGCCCGAGCGCGATGGCTCCGCCGTTGACGTTGACCCGCTCCCAATCCCAGCCCAGGGCGCGGCCATCGGCCAGCGCCTGGACCGCGAACGCCTCGTTCGCCTCGATCAGGTCGTAGTCATGGATCGTGGTGCCGGCCCGGGCCATGAGATTCCGGACCGCCACGATGGGCGCGAAGAACAGATCTCTGGGCTCCCCGCCGCCCGTGGCGTAGGCCGTGACGCGGGCCAGGGGCGTGAGCCCGTGCGCCCGGGCGAACTCGAGCGAGGCCACCACCAGGGCGCTGGCCCCGTCGTTCAAGCCGGGCGCGTTTCCCGGGGTCACGGTCCCGTCCTTCTCGAACGCCGGCTGGAGGGCCGCCAGCGCCTCGAGGGTCGTGTCCTTGCGCGGGCCCTCGTCCTGCTCCAGCGTGACCGGCTTCTTCCCGGGAACCTCCACCGGGACCGTCTCGGCCTTGAACCGGCAGGCCGCCAGGGCCGCCACCGCTTTGCGGTGGCTCTCCAGGGCGAAGCGATCCTGATCCTGGCGCGAGATGCCCGCCTTTTTCGCGGTGTACTCGGCCAGGTTCCCCATGTGGGTGTTGGAGAACGAGTCCCACAGCCCGTCGTGAATCATGCCGTCCACCAGGGGGGCGTTCCCCGCCTTGATCCCGCCCCGCAGGCCGTAGAGGTAATGCGGGGCGTTGGACATGGACTCCATCCCGCCGGCCACCACGCATCGGGCGTCGCCCGCCTTGACGGCCTGGGCCGCGAGCATCACGGCCTTGAGCCCGGATCCGCACACCTTGTTGATGGTGACCGCGGGAACGGTGCCCGGCAGGCCCGCGTGGACGGCGGCCTGGCGGGCGGGTGCCTGTCCGACGCCGCCCTGAAGCACGTTGCCCATGATCACCTCGTCCACCTGGGCGCCCTCGATCCCGGCGCGGCGTACCGCCTCGCGGATCACGATCGCGCCCAGGCGCGGAGCCGCGAGCGGCGCCAGCCCGCCCAGGTACTTGCCGATGGGCGTGCGGCAGGCGGAGACGATAACGGGCGTGGTGGATTCCCGATTCATCGTTGGCCCCTTCCGACCTCGGTGCCCTTGCCGACCATCAAATTAAGGGGGCCAGCGCCCGGGTGCGAATCTCCGCGCGGAGTTTCGCGACGAACTCCGCGACCGGGAGCACCACCTGCTTCCGCTCGGAGCCGCGCACCCGAACGGCCACCGTGCCGCCCTCGGCCTCGCGCTGCCCCACCACGGCCAGGTAGGGCACTTTGTGGGTCTCGCCGTCGCGCACCTTGTAGTTCAGGGTGTCGCTCCGCTCGTCGAGCCAGGAACGGATCCCGGCGCGGCGCAGTTCCTCGTGCACCCGGCGCGCGGCCGCCAGCTGGGCGTCGGCGATGGGGAGGACCCGGACCTGCTCGGGCGAGAGCCAGAGGGGGAAGGCGCCCGCGAAGTGCTCGATCAGGAACCCGATGAACCGCTCCAGCGTGCCGTAGATGGCACGGTGGATCATCACGGGCCGGTGGGGGCGGTTGTCCGGGCCGGTGTACTGGAGCCCGAACCGTTCGGGAAGCTGGAAGTCCAGCTGAATGGTGGCCCCCTGCCACTCGCGCCCGATGGCATCGTGGAACTTGATGTCGATCTTGGGACCGTAGAAGGCCCCGCCGCCCTGGTCCAGCCGATAGGTGGCGCCGCGCCGCTTCAGGGCGCCTTCCAGAGCCCGCTCGGCCGCCTCCCACTCCGCGTCGGTGCCCAGCTTTTGCGCCGGCCGGGTCGCCAGGTCGTAGCGGTACTCCACGCCGAAGGTCCGGTTGAGCACCAGGTCCACGATGTCGAGCAGCGCGAAGACCTCGTCCTCGATCTGATCCTCTCGCAGGAAGATGTGGGCGTCGTCCATGGTGAGGCCCCGGACCCGCAGCATGCCGTGGAGCGTGCCGGAGCGCTCGTTGCGGTACACGTTCGCGATCTCGGCCAGGCGGATCGGCAGGTCGCGGTAGCTCCGCTGCGTCGAGGCGTAGATCAGGATGTGCCCGGGACAGTTCATGGGCTTGATGCGGTAGCGCACGTCCTCGGACTCGCCCTCCCCCGCCGCCATGGGGGGGAACTGGTTCTCCGCGTAATGCGGCAGGTGCCCCGACCGCACGAAAAGCTGTTCCCGCGTGATGTGGGGCGTGTAGACCAGCTGATAGCCGCGCTCCAGGATCACGTCCTCGATGAACCGCCGCAACTCGAACTGGATCACGGCGCCCCGGGGGTGCCAGAAGATCAACCCCGGGCCGACGTCCTCCTGGATGGAGAACAGGTCGAGTTGCTTGCCGATGACGCGATGATCGCGCCGCCGGGCCTCCTCCAGCCGGCGCAGGTAGGCGTCCAGCTCGTCCTTCGAGAACCAGGCGGTGCCATAGATGCGCTGGAGCATCTGGCGCCGTTCGTCGCCCCGCCAGTACGCCCCCGCGGCGTGCAGGAGCTTGAAGTGCCGGATCCGGCCGGTGCTGGGGACGTGCGGGCCGCGGCACAGGTCCACGAACGGGCCGTCGGTGTACACCGAGATCACCTCGTCGTCGCCCAGCTCCTCCAGACGTTCCAACTTGAGCGGATCGTCCGCGAAGCGGCGCCGCGCTTCCTCGCGCGACACCTCCTCGCGCACGAAGGGGTAATCCGCCCGCACCACCTCGTGCATCGCCGCCTCGATCCGCTCCAGGTCCTCGGGGGTGAACGGCCGGGGGACCTCGAAGTCGTAATAGAACCCGTCCTCGATGGGTGGGCCGAACCCGATCTTGGCATGCGGGAAGAGCTGGCGGACCGCGGTGGCCAGCACGTGGGCGCAGGAGTGGCGCAGGACGTCGAGGGCCTGAGGATCCCGGTCGGTCAGGATCGCCACCCGGACGCCGTCCGGCAGCGGGCGCGTCAGGTCCCACACCTGCCCGTCCACCCGCACGGCCAGGGCGGCCTTGGCCAGCCCGGGCCCGATGGCCTTCGCCAGGTCGGCGCCGGTCGAGCCCGCGGGCAGGACTTTCTCGCTCCCATCCGGGAGGATCACGCGAATCTGGGTCGCGGGCATCCGGTCAGCGCGTGGTGGGGGGCGGCGGTTCGGCGGGCGCATGGCCCAGCGGCGGGAC
>DATLXT010000349.1:0-5124 GCA_035575475.1 Gemmatimonadales bacterium
CCAGGGCTCGAGGCCCGGGGCGACAGCGCGGGCGCCCGCCGCGCCTTCGGCGACTTCCTGCGCCACGAATCGGCCGAGCGAGCGCGGCAGCGGCCAGAGTACGCGGACCATGCGACGACACTCGACCAGTTCCGCGAGGAGGCCCGGCGGCGGACGGGGGGATCCTAGGATCGGATTACAGCCACCGCTGAAACAGCACCATCGCCACCAGCATCACGCTCACCAGTGAGGCCACCAGCGCCCGGCGCGCCTGCTGGTAGGCTTCAGGGAGCAGTTCCTCCAGCACCATGAACACCATCGCCCCGGCGGCGAATCCCAGGCCGTAGGGGAGCGCCGGGGCCACCGTTTCCACGAACAGGTACGCCGGGACGGCCATCAGGGGTTGGGGAAGCGAAGACACCACGCTCCACCCCGCGCACCCCGCGAGCGAGACCCCTCGCGGCCGCAGCACGGCCGTGATGGCCAGGCCCTCGGGAACGTTGTGGACGGCGATGGCGATGGTGATCACGGCCGCGAGCGTGGTGCCCGCGCCGAAGGACACGCCCAGCGCCACGCCTTCGGCGACGGAGTGGATGGTCATCACCGTGACCACGAGCAGCATGCGCCGGGCGTCGGCGCCCTGCGCCGGGCCGAACCGCGGCTCGCGGCCGCGCAGCGCCCGCTCGGCGCCGACCATGAAGCCGGTGCCCAGCAGGGCGCCGGCGATGGTCTGCCACCCGCCGTGGGCCGTCCCTTCGGCTACCAACCCGAAGCTGGCGCCGAGCATGAGCCCAGACGCCATCGCGTTGGCGTAAGCCAGGGCGGCGGGCGCGAGGGCGCGCCGGACGGCGAACGGCAGGGCGCCCACCCCCGTCGCCAGAGCGGTGAGCAGGGCGTAGACGAAGACCGCGGCGGGACCGGTCACGGGCGGGGCAGCTCGCGGCCCAGCAGAACCAGCACCGCCATGGCCAGGACCGTCACCAGCGCGATACTGGTGCGTCCGGCCTGCCGATAGGACTCCGGGAGCAGGTCCGACAGCACCAGATAGACCAGGGCTCCGGCCGCCGTCCCCAGGGCCCAGGGCAGGAGTGCGGGGCTCTCCACGACCACGGCGAACGTGGTCACGGCGAGGAGGATCTGGCTCAAGTTCGCCGCCACCGCCACGCCGGCCGCCCGCCCCCAATCGAGGCCGCGGCTGGTGAGGATCGCCGCCAGCACGGCCCCTTCGGGCACGTTGTGCGCGCCGATGGCGAGCGCCAGAAAGACGCCGAAGGGGACGTCCACCGCCATCGCGGCCCCGATCGCGATCCCCTCGGGCGCCGCGTGCAACGTGTTCACCAGCATGACCTGGTAGCCGTAGACCGGGCTCGCCGCCTCGAGGCGGTTCAGCTCGAGATCATGCGTGCCAGCCGCCCCGTGGGCCGCGACGACGAAGGCGATGCCCAGGAGGTCAGGGGGCCGCGCTCCAGCCCGATCATCATGAGGCGGTAGGCGGCGCCGAGCATGAGGCCGGCAGCCAGCGCGTTGGCCCAGCCCAGCCACCTGAGGGAGAGAGGCCGGCGCAGGGCTGCGGGAATCGCGCCCAGGGCGGCCGCGCCGGCGGCGACCGCCGAGTAGACGAGCACCGTCAGGGTGGGCGCCACCGGGTCCCCCGGGTCAGCCGGGGAAGACGGCAGGAAGGACGAGCTCGAACCGGGCACCGCCAGCGGGGAGGTTCGAAGCGTGGACGGTTCCGCCGTGCAGGCGGGCCACCGCGGCCGCGACCGTCAGCCCCAGCCCCAGACCGGTGCCGCGGCTCCGCGCCTGATCGGCCCGGTAGAACGGCTCGAACAGATGCGGGAGATCCTCGGCGGCGATGCCCGGCCCCGAATCCTCCACCACGATCCGGATCCGGCCGTCGGCTCGACCGGTCGCCACGCGCACGCGACCGCCCTGGGGGGTGAACTTGACGGCGTTCTCCACCAGCTGGGCCACCACCCGGCCCACCAGCGCGGCGTCGAGCTGGACGTCACCCAGCCCCTCATCGAGCGTGGCCTCTACGACGAGCTGCTTGCTCTCGACTCGCGCCCGCAGGCCCGCCAGTGTCCCGCGCACCAGCCGGTTCACGTCCGTGGGCGCGCGGTGCAGCTCCAGGGCGCGCCCTTCCGCGCGGGTCACCAGCAGCAGGTCCTCGGTCAACTGAGTGAGGCGATCGATCTCCTCGAGGGCGCTCTCCAGCACCTGCCGATACTGGTGCGGCGAGCGCTCGGAGCGCAGCGCGACCTCCACTTCGCCGCGCAGGGCCGTGAGCGGCGTGCGGAGTTCGTGGCTCACGTCGGCGGTGAGCCGGCGCTGGGCGTGGAAGGCGCCTTCCAGCCGCTCCAGCATCCGGTTGAGCACGCCCACCAGGCCGCGGTACTCCTCGGCATCGGCATGCGCCACGATCCGCTGGTCCAGCGTGCCCGCCTCGATGTGGGTGGCCTGAGCCGTAATCTCGGCGACAGGCCGCGTGGCCGAGCTCGAGAGATGCCAGGCGCCTACGAAGGTGGCTGCGGTGCCGAACAGGACCACCGCCAGCAGCGCCAGCAGAAGATCGCGCTGCACCCGCTCCAGCGGCTCCAGCAAGGCCGCGACCTGAAGCACCACGTCGCCCGAGACGCCGCCGTGCTGGATCGGGTAGTACAGACTGCGAATCGGCCGCCGGCGCCACACCTCGCTCACCCAGATGCGGCCGCCGCGCTCGGCAGCCCGAAGTGCCGTGGTGTCGAGCGGCAGGCTCGCCGCGGCGTCGGGCAGGGCGTGGAGCACGGCGCCGCCGCGGTCGCGAAGCACCAGATAGCGGTTGACCAGAGCCGCGTACCCGCCGGGGTCGGCCGCGATCAGCGGCTCGACGGCCGACGGGTCGGCCTCACGAATGCGGGATTCCGACAGAAATCCGGCGGCGGCGAGCCCCTGATCCAGCTGGCCGCGGAGCACCGCGGTGGTGCCCCAGTACAGCGCCGCCGACGCCGCGGCGAGCCCCAGCGCCATGGTGGCCGCGAACCGGACGGCCAGCGTGCGCTGAAGCGAGTACGTCACTCGTCCGGACGGCCCGGCAGCTCCAGACGGAACCCGACCCCCCGCACCGTGTGAATCAGCTCGAGCCCCGTGGCCTCGCGCAGCTTCCGCCGCAGATTTCCGACGTGCACGTCCACCACGTTGCTCTCGGGGTCGAAATGCATGTCCCACACTTTCTCCAGCAGCTCCGTGCGCCGCACCACCTCCTCGGGGTGGAGGAGGAAATGCTGGAGCAGGTGGAACTCCTTGGGCGTGAGGTTGAGCGACTTCCCGTTGGCCCGCACCTTGTGCTTCAGCCGGTCGAGCTCCAGCGGGCCGTAGCTCAGGAGCTCGGTGCGGCTGGCGCCGCCGCGGCGCACCAGCGCCCGCACCCGCGCGAGCAGCTCGTCGAACTTGAAGGGCTTGGTGAGGTAGTCGTCGGCGCCCGAATCCAGCCCGCGAATCACGTCTTCGGTCGTGTCCCGCGCCGTGAGCATCAGAATGGGTGTCTTGCGACCCTCCCGCCGCAACTCCGCCGCGAGTTGGAGCCCGGTCTTGCGGGGCAACATCACGTCCAGCAGGATCAGATCGTACTCGTAGACGTGCGCCAGCATGGTCGCCTCTTCCCCGTCCTTGGCGACATCCACGGCGTACCCCTCCTCGCGCAGCCCCTGCTCGATGAAGCTCGCGACTTTCCGGTCGTCTTCGACCACGAGGAGTTTCATGAGCGGCAGACTAGGCCCGGTGGGCTGAACCCAGATTAAGGAAACGGTGAAGCATCCTTCATGCCTCCGCCGGCACCATGGGGAGCACCAGCGTGAAGCGCGATCCCCGCCCCACCTGGCTCTCCACGGTCAGCCGGCCGCCCAAGAGCTCCGCCAGGCGGCGGGAGACCGGGAGGCCGAGCCCCGTTCCCACGCCGGAATGGGGCTCGAAGCGCTCGAAGGGCTCGAAGAGGCGCTCCAGGTGCTCGGGAGGAATCCCCGGGCCCTGATCAATGACGTGGAAGCGCACCTCGTCCCGGTTCCCCTCCACCCGCACCGTCACCGGCCGGCCCTCGGGACTGTGCCGAATGGCGTTACTCAGCAGGTTGACCAGAATCTGCTCCAGCCGCACCGGATCGGACCGCAGGGTGGCGACGCCGTCGGGCCGTTCCACTTCGAGGGGAATGCCCTTGGCGTCGGCAGCCGGCCGCAGGCCGGCCAGCGCCCGCTCCAGCTCGGCGCCCAAGTCGAGGTCCCGCCAGACCGGCCGCACCTTTCCCGCGTCCAGGCGGGTCAGGTCCAGGACGTTGTTGAGGAGGGTGATGGTCCGTTCCGCCGCCTCGAACACCTCCCGCCCCGCCTGGGCGACCGCTTCGGGAGACTTGACCCGCACCAGCCGTTCCGCCCATCCGTAGACCCCGGTGAGGGCGTTCCGCAGCTCGTGGTTCATCATGGCGAAAAACAGGTCCCGCTGGCGCTGCATCGCCTGCACCTGGCCGAGCAGGGCCTTGGTCTCGTCGTTCAGGCGGGCGTTCTCCACCGCCACCGCGGCCTGCGCCGCCAGGTGCACCGCGATGGCCTCGTCTTCCTCGTCGAATTCGTCCGCGCCCACCTTCTCGGTGAGGTACAGATTCCCGAACACCCGGTCGTGGCTGACGATCGGCACGCCCAGAAACGACTTCATGGGCGGGTGGTGCGGGGGAAACCCGTAGCGGCGGGGGTGTCGGGTGATGTCCGCGGTGCGAATGGCGCGCCGCTCCCGAATCACCAGCCCCAGAAGACCCTGGCCCTGCGGCAGGTCACCGATCCGCTTCCGGAGGGCGTCGTCCACCCCGGACGTGACGAATTGACAGAGCGAGCTGCCGTCGGGGGCCAGCACACCCAGAGCCGCATACCGCGCACCCACCACTTCGCGGGCCGAGTCGGTTATGCACTGGAGCACCCGCCCGAGCTCTCGCTCCGAGAAAATCGCCACGCCCGCCGCGAGCAGGCGCTCGAAGCGGCGCCGGACACGGTCGGCCTCCTGGGTGCCGCCGGGGCGGGGTGGCGTGCGGGGGACGCGCGTCACCCCGGAAACATACGAGAGGAGATGACGCGGAGCTACGCCGCGGAAGTCACGGCACGCCTTGGGGCTGCGCCGGCGCCA
>DATLXT010000350.1:0-3237 GCA_035575475.1 Gemmatimonadales bacterium
ACTCTCCCACCAGCACCGCCGCCACCACGCCGACGAGAATCACGAACACGATGGTGGCACCCAGCCCCTGGAGCGCGCGCTCGGTGCGCTGGGTGTCGGCCCCCGCCAGCACCGCGCCCAGCTGCGGACCCGCCCCCGTCACCGGACGCACCACGTAGTGGAGCGTGGGGCCGTTCACCTCCAGGCGAACCACTCCGCCGCCCGAAGCGCCCCCGGCGGCCAGGGCCGCCAGGTCCTCGGCCTGGGGTAGGGAGAGCGCCCGGGCCGCCGCCGAGAGGAACAGCACCCGGCCTTCCCGATGCACGATGACGAGGTAGTCGGGGATCGCCTCGAGCGTGGCCGCGAGCTCCGGTACCAGTTGGGGCTTGCCGCTCGAGTCGCCGCGCACCACCACGTTGCCGGCCCGATAGGATTCCCGGAGGATGCCCGCCGCCAGCTCGGCCGTAGCCTCGATCCGGCGATCCAGCTCCTGATACGCCGCCCGCCGGCCGGCCACGTACACCACCACCCCGAACGCCGCCAGCGTGAGGGCGAGCGAGGCGGCGTACCAGCCGGCCAGCCGCCCGCGGATGGTGCGCATCTCAGGCCTTCACGACGTAGCCCACCCCGCGCACGGTGTGGATCAGCTTGGGCTCCCGCCCCTGGTCGATCTTCTTGCGCAACCGGTTGATCACCACATCGACGATGTTCGTGCCGGGGTCGAAATGGTAGTCCCAGGCGTATTCGGTGATCAGGGTGCGGGACATCACCCGCCCCTGATGCCGCATCAGGTACTCCAGGACGGCGTACTCCTTGGGGGTCAGCTCGATCGGCTTGCCGCCACGCCGCACCTCGCGGCTGCCGGTGTCCAGCTCCAGATCGGCCACCTTGAGCACCGGGGGAGCGATGCTCTTGGGCCGCCGCCCCAGGGCCTCGACCCGGGCCAGCAACTCCTCGAAGGCGAACGGCTTGGTCACGTAGTCGTCCGCCCCCATCCGGAGCGCCTGCACCTTGGCGTCCACCGCCTCCTGGGCGGTGAGCACCAGCACCGGGAGGCCGCTCCCGCGGTCCCGCAGGGTGCGGAGCACCTCCAGGCCGGAGAGCTTGGGGAGCCGCAAGTCCAGCACCATGAGATCGAAACGCCCCGTGGCGGCGAGGTTCAGGGCCTCGGCCCCATCGGTGACCAGTTCCACGTGGTGGTGCGCCTCTTCCAGGCCGCGACGCACGTACTCGCCGACCGTCTTGTCGTCCTCGACGACCAGGATCTTCATCCGGTGGGGAGATACACCTTGAAGTCCGAGCCGACTCCCTCTTGCGACTCGACCTCGATCCGGCCCCGGTGCTCCTGGATGATCCCGTAGCAGATCGAGAGCCCGAGGCCGGTCCCGCGCCCCTGCGGCTTGGTGGTGTAGAAGGGTTCGAAGATCTTGGGCAGCTGGTCCTCGGGAATGCCGTGGCCCGTATCGATGAACTCGATGAGCACCTCATCGGCGCGCCGGGGGTTCCGCTGGGTGCGCACGGTGAGCACCCCCCGAGCGTCCATCGCGTCCATGGCGTTCAGCATCAGCGCCATGAAGCTCTGGATCAGCCGCTCGGGATCGGCCTGGACCGGCGGCAGGTCCGGGCTCAGCTCGCGCACGACCGTCAGGCGCTTGAAGCGATCGTGATGCTTCAGAAGGAAGAGCGTCTGCTCCACCACGTCGTTCACCTGGACCGCCCGCTTGGCCCCCGTCTTGGGCCGGGAGAAGTCCAGAAGGTTGTCCACGATCCGGCGGCAACGCTGGACCTCGGTGTCGATGATGTTGAGGTACTCCGCGTAGGGCCCCCGGTCGGCGGGCGGCAGCGCCTCGGCCCGCAGGGCCAGCGCCTCCGTGCAGGCCAGAATGGTGGCGAGGGGATTGTTGATCTCGTGCATCACGCCCGCCGCCAGTTGCCCGATCGCGGCCAGCTTGTCGGTCTGCGAAAGCCGCTGCTGCGCCTGCCGCCATTCGGTGACGTCTTCCCCGATGGTGATGACGTGCGAGATGCCCTCGCCGCCCAGGCGCATGGGAATCTTGGTGATCCGGTAATAGCGGGTCTCCCCGCTGGTCTGCGACTCCATCTCCATCTGCTGGATCTGGCCGGTCTCGAAAACGTGATCGAACTCCCGCTTCAGGAGCTCGCGGGGCTGCCGGTCCAGCACCTCGAAGATCTCCCGGCCCAGCGCGTCCTCACGCGCCACGCCCTGGGTGCCGGCCTCGCGCTTGCGGTTCCAGGCACGGATCCGATACTCGCGGTCCACCACGTAGAGTCCCACCGGGAGCGAATCGATGATGCGGGCGGCGAAGTTCCGCTGGGCCTCCACCTCGCGAGTGCGCAACGCCACCTCGGAGGCCAGGTCGCGCGACAGCTCCGCCGCGGCCAGCACCGGGGCCAGCACCCGGGCGACCACGAGCAGAACGTCGTGCGCCAGGCGATCCTCGGGGGCCCCGGGCAGCACCGCCTCGAGCACGCCGAACGGCTCGTCCTCCTGGACCAGGGGAAAGCGCACCAGCACGCCCTCCGGCCGCTGCTCCCGCGTGGGCCCCGCCGCCACCCACTCGGCCACGGCCCGCTCGGGCCGGAGCTCCGGCCCCTCGGGTCGCCCCAACGCCACGTACCCGGTTCCGGCTTCGTCGCGTACCCAAACACAGCAGCGCCGGAGCGCCAGGCCGCGCCGCAGCGTGTCGGCCACCTCGACGAGCGCCGGTGGAGAGCCGAGGTCCACCGCCAGAATGGCGGCCACCTCGGCCAGCACCCGCAGTCCCGGATGGTCGGTGTCGAGGGTGGGGGCGGCCATCGGCCGCTATTCTAGGGAACCCCTCCACGGCGCGCCAGCGGGAGCTCCAGGCGGACGCCCAGAAAGCCCTTCACCGCCGAGCGGTGGCCCAGGAACGCGGTCGGGCCGAGGAGCACGGTGAACTGACTGCTGCCGGGGTCACCCACGCGAATTCCGGGCAGGAGTGCGACCGCCGCCCAGGGGGACCCATGGGGTAGAGGCGAGTTGGCGGCGACGTATCCCGCGCCTTCCAGGGTCAGGTCCATCGACACCCGGGTAACGTCCGGGTCGTTCCCCAGCTCGGCGACTGTAGCGCTGCCGGTGCGCAAGGCCAGCGCCAGGGCGCCCACGATGCCGCGCTGGCCGCCGAAGAACGCCGCCTGATCCACGAACGAGCCGGCCCGGGCCGCCACCGTCCACCGACGCACGGGGCCCAGGGCGAGCGGGCGCACCAGGCCGAA
>DATLXT010000351.1:0-5832 GCA_035575475.1 Gemmatimonadales bacterium
GCCGCCCGCCGGTTCACCATGACCCGGGCGTCCGGGAAATTGCGGAAGTAGCCGGGATCCGGGTTCGCCGAGGTCACCTCCCGCTGCATCCCCTCGCGCACGTCTTCGGGCTCGAGGCGCACATACTCCCGTTCGCCCGCCAGCAGGCGCAGAACCGTCATCTCGTAGTCCTGGTGGGTGGCGACCTTGAGCCGCGACCGGTTGGAGCGATACGGTACCAGCCGCTCGTACACCTCGGAGGCGACCACCGGCACCGCCAGCCGCGACTCGCGCGCCAGGGCCTCGACCAGGCACTCGAAGAGGCGGTCGAGCTCGTCAGGCACCCCGCCGCACCTCCAGGCGCCTCACCTCACGACCACCACGCCCGTCATGTAGGGATGCGGGATACAGCGGTACGGGTAGGTCCCGGGCCGGTCGAACCGGGCCACGAACCCCTGTCGCGAGGCGAGCACCGGGGAGCCGGGCGGGCCCCCGGCGTCGAAGGTCACGGTGTGCTCCACCGGGTCGGCGTTGATCCAGCGAATGCTCTGACCGGCCGCGACGTACACGGTGTCGCGCTGGAAGCGGTAGGCCCGGATCTCCACCTCCACCGCGGCCTCGGCCCCGACGGGGGCCGGGGGGCCGGCCGGGCGGCCGCCCCCGAACCAGGGGGCGAAGCGCTCGAGGTGGAGGGGAATGGTGAACTCGAAGCCGTACAGCACCTCCGGGAAGGCCGCCGAGGAGCTCTGCATGGTGTTCGCCAGGGCCTTGCTGGCGTGCAGGGAGAAGGTGTGCGGGGATCCGGGGATCAGCAGGCTGATCCCGGCGCTCCATGCCGCGGCCGTGTCCCGGTCCAGCAGCTTGGCGTAGTCGCCGGCGAGGGCGACGTACGGGTTCAGCCGGAACACCACCCCCGCGCCCAGCGCCACGTCGCTCTTCGAGGTGCCGAACGGCTTGCTCAGGAAGCGGGCCGTGCCGGAGAGGGTCACGGCTCCCCGGGTGTAGCCGGCCGCGAGCTCTCCGTCGGCGCTATGCGCGGCCGTGTTGAAGGCGGGCGAGAGCGAAAGCGCGAACCCGTCCCGCCCCTCCTCCCCCAGCGGGCGCCAGCGAGCGAACAGCTCGAACTCGTTCTGTTGCGGCAGGCCGACTCGCGAGTTGGTGCTGTACTGGGTGCCGAGCATCACCCCGGGCACGATCCCGACGCCGAAGGTGAAGGTGGGGTAGTTGCTCACCTTGTGGAAGCCGCTGGCGTCGGCGACGAAGAAGCGGTGGATGAAGTTGAATTGGACCACGCCCGGCGGCGGGGTCCAGGTTCCGTTCAGGTTGAAGGAGCGGTACAAGGCGGACTGGGCCGAGAGGGCGGGCACGGCCGAGAGCGCGAGCGGAGCGAGCCAACGAACAGGAGCCATGGGGTCACCTCGGGTCGAAGTCGTCTGAATGTACGGTGTCCCTGCGCGGCGCGCCTATCTCCAGTGGGTCATCCACCGGTCGTACAGCACCGGCACGACACCTCCCTGCTCCAGCACCTCGATCCCCGAGGGATCGCGGTAGGCCTTCCGGTAGAACACATGGGTGACCCCCGAGTTGATGATCAGCTTGGCACACATCACGCAGGGCGAGGAACTCAAGAACACCACCTTGTCGCGCACGTTTCCCGGCGCCTTCACCAGCGCGTTCATTTCGGAGTGCAGACAGCCGCAGCTCCCCGGCACGGTCGAGTCGCAGCGGTTGGGAAAGCCGCGCGCGTTGCCGTTGTAGCCGATGGCGAGCACGTTCTCCAGCCGCTGGTCGGTGATCACCGTGCCCACCTGGAGCCGGGTGCAGGTGGAACGCTTGGCCAGCTCCTCGGCCATCCGCATGTACACCTCGTAGAGCGGGATGCGGGTGACCGGCGGCACCGGCGTTCCGTCGGGCAACAGGTTCAGCGGGTGGGTGTTGGCCGGCACGCCGTCCTTAGAGACGCTCATAGACCTCCCGATCGGGGTCGTAGGCGGCGTACTGGCCCCGGGCCTGCCGCTCCGCGAGCCAGGCGTCGAACCCGGACGGCACCAGCCCGTTGGAGCGCTGCTGCCGCTCGGCGGCCCGCACGGCGAGGTCGTTGGCATACTCGTTCTTGGGGTGGCCGGCGTGGCCCGCGATCCATTCCCAGCGAACCTCGTGCGGCTCGGCCGCCTGGACCAGCTTCTGCCACAACTCGAGGTTCTCGACCGCGCCGCCCTTGCGCCGCCAGCCGCGCGTCCGCCAGGCCGGCACCCACTCGGTGATCCCCTTGACCAGGTACTGAGAATCCGACACGTAGATGACCCGGGCGCGCCGCCACTGGCGGCGGATCCACTCCAGCGTGGCGATGGCCCCGGCCAGCGCCATCTTGTTGTTGGTGGTCTGCGGCGAGCACTCGTAGAAGTCCCAGCGGGCGACGCTGTCGCCGGCGCGGGCCTCGATCAGGGCCGCGTTGCCGCCAGGACTGGGCCGGGTGCTGTCGTTGCCGAGGCAGCTCTCGTCGGCGTGCACCAGCAGGGCCGGCAGGGGCGGGGCGCCCATGGTCAGGGCTGGATGACGACGGGGATGTCGGTGTGCCGCAGGATTTCCTCCGCGTGCGAGACCACCACGGGGCTCGGGCGCTGAGGCGCGTCGCGGGCCACGTGGGCGCCGGCGAACAGGGCGTCGCAGCGCGTGCGCTTGATCGCCCGCGCCACCGCCTCGCCCGGACGCCCCGGCTCGACGTGCGTCTGGAACGCCACCTGCCGGAGCGAGAGCAGCGCTTCCGCCTCCCCGACCACCCGGAGGCCGGCCTCGGGATCGTCGCTGGCATGGATGACGTGCACGATGCTCTCGGCCACGCTGGCGAACCGGGCCGCCAGGTCGAGCGCGCGCTTGCTGGCCTCGCGTCCGTCGAACGCCACCGCCACCCGATGCATCCCCGAGACCCTGGCACCGCAGAGGATCACGCACACCTCCGCGGTCCGGACCATGGCGGCCGCGGTGGGACCCAGCGCGTCGCCCGCGGTGGTGCCACCGCGCCGCCCGATGAGCACCGCGTCGGCGTCCCGCGCCAGCGCCGCCAGCTCGAGATCCGCCTCGCCCCGGCGCTCGACCGTCTCGACCCTGAGCCCTGCCGCCGCGACCCGTTCGCGGGCCCGCTCGAGGAGCGCCGCCCCGCTCCCCGCCGCCTCCGTCCCGCTGCCCGGCTCCCGCACGTGGGCGACCACGATAGTCGCGTGAAACCGCCGCCCCAGCACCACCGCCTGCTCCAGTGCCACGTCCGCCCGGGGGCTGCCGTCGAGACCCACCAGCAGACGCGTGAACACGGTGGCGAGGCCTAGGGCAACACGCTGAAGGCTTCCAGGTCTCCGAGCCGGAACCTCAGCAGCTCGCCGGTCATCGGGAGGCGGCCCTCGAGCACCTCGTCGCGCGCGACGGTGTCCAGGCGCTCGGCGAGAACCACGTACTCGGTGCCCCGGCGCCGCAGCACCACCCGCCGCCGCTCGCGTACCGCCTGCTCCAGCGCGTCGAGCGCGTCCGGGGTGAGGGCGCGGTACTCCCGGAGGACCTGAGGACGCACGAGCGCGATCCTCACACCACCGCGATCCGGCCCGGGGGCCCCGTCACCACCCGCCCGACGGCGGCGGCGGCCGGCGTTTCCTCGCGCTCCAGCGCGCGGAGCAGGGCCGGCACGCGGTCTTCGGCTACGGCGATGAGCAGGCCGCCCGAGGTCTGGGCGTCGCACAGCAGCACCCGCTCGGTCTCCGGGACGGGGTCCGCGAAGGTGACCCACTCGGCGAGGCTCTCCCGGTTCCGCTGGGATCCGCCCGGGACGGCCCCTTGCGCCGCGGCCTCGCGCGCGCCCGGGAGGAGGGGCACCGCCGCCGCCCGGACCTCCGCGGCCGCCCCGCTCGCCCGAAGCAGATTGTGCAGGTGCCCGAGCAGGCCGAAGCCGGTGACGTCGGTGGCGGCGCGGACCCCCACCTCGAGCATGGCGCGCGCCGCGCCCGCGTTCAGCGTCGTCATCACCCGCACCGCCGGCGCCAGGTCCGTCTCGGGCAGCAGGTCGCGCTTCAGCGCGGTGGTCAGCACGCCCGTGCCGATCGGCTTGGTGAGCACCAGCACGTCGCCGGCCCGCGCTCCCGCGATCGTCACCACCCGGTCGGGGTGGACTTCGCCCACGGCCACCATGCCGTACTTGGGTTCGGGGTCGTCCACCGAGTGCCCGCCCAACACAAAGGCGCCGGCCTCGCGCGCCACCTCCTGCCCGCCCCGCAACACCTCGCCCAGGAGATCGAGCGACAGGGTGCCGCGAGGCCAGCTCACCAGATTCAGCGCGAACAGCGGCACCCCGCCCATGGCGTACACGTCGGAGAAGGCGTTGGCGGCCGCGATCCGCCCGAAGTCGTACGCGTCGTCCACCACCGGGGTGAAGAAATCCACCGTCGCCACGATCGCCCGATCCGGCGCCATCCGAAAGACGGCGGCGTCGTCGCGCGTGGCGGCGTCCACCAGGATCCGGGGATCCGTCGCGACCGGCACGTGGCGCAAGACCTGCGCCAACTCGGCGGGGCCGAGCTTGCAGGCTCAGCCGGCGCCGTGCGAGTAGGCGGTCAGACGGATGGCGCGCATGGTCGTGGACATGGATCGGGAAATATACGAGATACGCAGCCCGTCATTCTTCCAACGCAATCGCCAACGCCCTCAGTCCGATCAACGCCCGTTCTTCGTGGATCGGATGATCGTGGGGCGGGTCGTCGAAGGCGCCGTCGTCGCGCAGTCGGCGGACCAGCGCCGGCGCCGCCCGGGCGACGACCTGCCGGGCCGGGCGAATGCCGGCGAGCACCAGGGCCTCGAGCATGTGAAAGAGATCGGCATCGGCCCAGGCGCCGTCCCCGCCCTGGGCGCGACCCAGCCGGTGCACCAGCCCGTCGAGGTGCCGGCGGTGGGGGGGCGGCACCAGCGCCAGCGCGGCCAGGGCGCAGGCCGAGAGGTCGAGCGTGGGCGGCTGCGGCCCGTTGGCCAGCTGGTCCACCAGCTGCTGGATGGCGGGGCGTTCCTCGCGCCTCGCCCGCAGCACGACCCGCAACCCCAGGCAGCGCGCGGCGAAGGCGGCACCCTCCGGGTCCGCAATCGCGGCGCCGTTGGGGAGCACGAGGGGCGCGGGGTCCGTGGCCGTGCCGGCCTCGACCTGGGCCAGAATCCAGGAGACCAGCCGGTCCAAGCCGCCGTGCAGCGGGTCCGCCCCCAGGTCCATCATCTCCCATGCCGCCCAGGAGGTGCGCACCAGCGAGCCGTCGATCGAGCCGTCCATCCGGGTCCGGGCCCGGCGCTCGTTCACCAGCAGGTCCGCGAGCTTCGGGTCTCCGGGGCGCTCCTTCCCGACCAGCTGGCGCGCCAGGATGCCGGGCCGCGTGTCGCGCTCCGACAGGTAGGCTTCGACCTTGGCGAACGCGCTTTCGAGCTTCATCGAAGCCTCCACGCCAGGATCGCGCCCGCTCCGAGGTAGCGCGCCGTATCCAGCAGGGCGAGCAGGATTTCGGCGCGGCGGGGCAGACCGGCCGCGGCGATGCCCTGGAGCCGGACCGGAAAGGCCGCCAGCAGGCCGACCAGCAGGAAGAGCAGCCACCAGCCGCCGCTGCCCAGCGAGTCGAACCAGAGCGAGGCGAAGAGGGTCACCACCGCCGCCTCACCCAGCAGGGGTCCCGGCGCCGGCCGCGCCGCGGCCAGCAGGCGCCGCCCCGCCCAGGCCGCGGCCACGAACCAGGCGGCGACCACGAGCCAGGCTAGCACCAGGCGGCCCAGCGTCACCGCGATGCCCGACGCGCCGTCACCGGCGCCGCCGCTCGGGCGCAAGGTACCCCGGCCCGC
>DATLXT010000352.1:0-22547 GCA_035575475.1 Gemmatimonadales bacterium
CCCCGCCCCGAGCTCGAGGGCCATAGGGGCCCCGAAGAGGAAACCGCGAGACTCGACCGCCACCACGCGGGTCACCCCCGCGCCGCGGAAGCGTGCGACCATCAGCTCGATCGCCGTCCGAAAGGCACGCGGCTCCAGCAGGAGCGGCGTGATGTCCTTGAACACGATCCCGGGCCGGGGGAAGTCTGGCACGTCCCGGATGACGCGGTAGAGCTGGTCCAGGGTCACCGAACGTCCTCCTCGCGACTACCGGATATCGAAGCCGGCCGGGACCTCACCTTCCAGTGGAGCTTGAACCTCCTCCACCTGCTCGACCACGGCGCCTGCCGGTCCCTGGCGCAACGCTTCACGTAAGGCTTGAAGGGCCTCCTCCGGCCCCGAGGCCACGACCTCCACCGACCCGTCCCTCAAGTTGCGCGCCCAACCGCGCACGCCGAGGCGGGTTGCCTGGCGCCTCACAAACCACCTGAAGCCGACGCCTTGAACCAGACCACGGACCAGGTAGCGGCGGACCGTCACACCCGCTTCTTCCTCCACCGATACCAGAGCACGTACCCTATGACCACCGCCCCCAGCGCGGGCAGGAGGTAGGCCAGCACATCCCCGACCCGCCGATTGACCTCGTCCTGCTGGAACGCGCCGACGCTCTTTCCGATGGCCCAGCCGATGTAGGTCAGAATGAGGCACCAGATACCGGCGCCGAAGCTGGTGTAGAGGGCGAAACGATCCAGGCGCATCCGGGCGAGGCCAGCCGGGATCGAGATCAGCTGTCGGATCACCGGGATCAGCCGGCCCACGAAGGTGCCGATCTCGCCGTGGCGGCGGAAGAATGCTTCGGCCCGATCGAGCGATGCCGGGCTCACCAGGACCCAGCTCCCGTACCGCCGCAGCACGCGGTCGAGCCAGCGGGCCACCGAATAGTTGGCCAGCGCGCCTAGGAGGCTCCCCAACACGCCCGAGAGCACCACCACGGTGAAGTCCATGCGTCCCAGGGCCGCGTTGTAGCCCGCCGGGGGCATCACCACCTCGCTGGGGAACGGGATGGCGGACGACTCCACCGCCATGAGGATCACGATTCCCGCATACCCCAGGCGGAAAACCGTGTCGGTGAGCCAGGTGACGAATGCCTCAAGCATCGAAGCCGTGCTCCCCGACGAGCGGTACGAATCGGGCCCCCCCGACGGGATGTCGCGCCAGGCCGTGCTCGGTGCGCTCGATCAGGGTGAGCACCTGAGCGCCCCGCTCGCCCAGCGGGATGAGGAGCCGGCCACGGGGCGCCAGCTGCTCGAGGAGCGGCGGGGGAACGGAGGGGCCGCCGGCCGCGACCAGGATGGCGTCGTAGGGCGCGTAGTCACCCCACCCCAGGGTCCCGTCGCCCACCAGAAGGGACACGTTGGTGACGCCCGCCCCGGCCAGCGCTCGGCGGGCCCGCTCGGCCAGGGGACGCACCCGCTCCACCGTGAACACCTGCCCCACCAGCGCCGCCAGGAGGGCCGTCTGGTAACCCGAGCCGGTCCCCACCTCGAGGACCTTGTCCCGGGGCGTGAGCCGCAGGAGCTCGAGGTGGCAGGCCTGGGTAAAGGGCCGCGAGATGGTCTGGCCTCGGCCGATGGGGAGCGCGGTGTCGTCATAGGCGCGGTGCCGCACCGCCTCCGGCACGAACAGGTGGCGCGGCGTCTCGGCGAACGCTTTGAGCACGGCCAGGTCCCGGATCCCCTGCTGGCGCAGGGTCTCGACCAGCCGGGCCCGGTAGCCGCCGAAGCTGTCTCCCGCCCCCGCCCCCGTCCCCGCCCCCGCGCCCCCCGGCCCCGTCACCGGTCGAGATCCCACGACCGCACCACTTCCAGCAGCTCGTAGTTGGTCAGGTCCACATGCAGGGGCGTGACCGAGATGTAGCCGTCCTGCACTGCCCGGAAGTCCGAGTGCTCGCCCCCCGACCAGGTGGCCCGCCCGCCGCCGATCCAGTAGATCTCCCGTCCCCAGGGGTCCTTCATCCGGGCGATCTCTTCGTGGAACACCCGACTCCCCAGATGGGTCACCTTCACGCCCTTGACCTGGTCGCCCGGGATGGCGGGGAGGTTGATGTTCAACAGGGTTTCCTCGGGAAACTCCTTCACCTGCACGATGCGGCGAATCAGGCGTTCGAGCCCATCGCGATGAGTCTCCAGGTGCTCGAGGTCGAAGCT
Source organism: Gemmatimonadales bacterium (assembly GCA_035575475.1). Taxonomy (GTDB): domain Bacteria; phylum Gemmatimonadota; class Gemmatimonadetes; order Gemmatimonadales; family GWC2-71-9; genus DATLXT01. The sequence continues at coordinate 2,187 of DATLXT010000352.1, forward strand.
GGCGTAGGATACCGCGATGCTGGGGATGCGGGCGGCCAGTCCCTCCATAGCCGCCGCCACGGTGCCCGAATACAGGACGTCTTCGCCCATGTTGGGCCCGTGGTTCACGCCCGAAATCACGAAGTCGGGCCGCTCGGGCATCAGCGCGCCCAGCCCCAGCAGGACGCAGTCGGTGGGCGTGCCGTCCACCTGAAAGGCTCCGTCGGCGCGCCGGACCGCGCGCAGGGGCCGGTGCAGCGTGAGCGAGTGCGAGGTCGCGCTCTGCTCCCGGTCCGGCGCCACCACCGTCACCTGGGCCACGGCCGCGCACACGTCGGCCAGGAGGCCGAGGCCGCGCGCCAGGATGCCGTCGTCGTTCGAGATCAAGATCTTCATCGAGGTCCCAGCAGAATGCGCCGCGCCCGGCGCCCGAACACCCGGGCCAGGAGCCAGCTGTCCCGCCAGGGCCGGAAGTGGCTCGGGGCACCGTCGTAAATGGTCGGGACGATGACGGACCGAACCCGGAAGCCGCGCTCCAGCGCCTCCAGGAGGAACGCCGCCTCGTAATCATAGCAGGTCTCGGCGGGACATACCGCGGCCGCCACCGCGCGGGTGAAGGCCCGAAATCCGGTCTGGGCGTCCGGCACCGGCTGGCCCCCGATCCGGGTGGCCAGCGCGGCCGAAAGCCAGTTGTTGAACCGGCGCCCCAGGGGCATTTCGCCGGTCCGGCGACGCGCGCCCAGGACGAGATCGGCCCGGCCGGCGATCAGCGGCTCGAGGAGGGCCGGAATCCATTCCGGAGGATGCTGGCCGTCGGCGTCCAGCGTCACCAGGGTCCCCGCCCCCTCGGCCAGGGCGCGCGCCATGCCGGTCGCGAGGGCCGCACCCTTGCCGCGCCGCCGGGCATGGACGAGGAGGCGAAGCCGCGGTTCCAGGGGCCCCAGAACCCGTCCCGTCCCATCGCTCGAACCGTCGTCCACCACGTAGATCCGCGCCCCGGGGAGGGCCCGCCGGGCGCCCGCCACGACGGACCCCAGCGTGCCGGCCGCCTGATAGGCGGGAATGACGATGGCGGTGGAGCGCCCGGCGGGAGCGGCGTCAGCGGGCGCCGCCATGAGGCGGAGCACTCCCCTCGAGGATGGCGAGCACCGCCTGGAGCTCGGCCCGCAGGTCCTTGACCGTCTCGGTGGCCAGGGCCCGTCGGGCCTCCGGCTTGAGCTCACCCGAGCGGCGGTACTGCTCGATCTTCTGCCGGGCGCCTTCGATGGTGTACTTCTCCGTGTACAAGAGATGCTTGACGAGCATGATCAGCTCGATCTCGCGCCGCTGATAGACCCGGTTGCCGGAGCGGTTCTTGGCGGGGCTGAGAAACCGGAACTGGCTCTCCCAATACCGGAGCACGTGCGGCTTCAAGTCCGTCAGCTGACAGACCTCGCCGATCGAGAAGAACTCCTGCACCGGTTGGGGCGCGCTCATCGCCAGTGCTCCGCCTTCAAGTCCCGCTCCATCAGGTCCGTGACCGCCTGCCGGGGCGCCTTCCCCCTGAAGAGAATCTCCGACACCTGTCCGGCGATGGGCAGTTCCACTCCGTAGCGCTCGCCCAGCGCCACCGCCGTGCGGGCCGTATGCACCCCCTCGGCCACGGTCTTCTTGTCCCGCAGCGCCTCCTCGAGCGACTTCCCCCGCCCCAGCTCCACGCCCAACGTCCGGTTCCGCGACAGGGGCCCGGTGGCCGTGAGGATCAGGTCCCCCATGCCGGCCAGCCCCGCGAACGTGAGCGGGTCGGCGCCCATGCGCACGCCCAGGCGCGTGATCTCGGCGAGACCCCGGGTGATCAGCGCCGCCCGAGGGTTGTGCCCCAGGCCGAGCCCTTCCAGAATCCCCGCCGCCAGGGCAATGACGTTTTTCAGGGCCCCGCCCAGCTCCACTCCCAGGACGTCGGTGTGCGAGTAGACCCGAAAATGCCCGCAGGAGAACGCGCGCTGGGCGAACCGCGCCACCGCTTCGTCCCGCGCCGCCGCCACCACCGCCGTGGGCTGGCGCTCGAACACCTCCCGCGCGAACGACGGCCCCGAGAGCGCGCACACCGGCGTGCCGGCCGGTAACACCTCCGCGAGCACGGTGGACATGGTTTTGAGGTCGTCCTCCAGCCCCTTGGACACGCTCACCACCACCGGCCGCCCGCCGAGGGCGGGCGCCGCCTGGCTCACCACGGCGCGCACCGCGAACGACGGGGCGGCCGACACCACCAGCTCCGCGCCCTCGACCGCCCGCCCCACCTCGCCTTCCGCCCGCAGGCTGGGGGCGAGCGGAGCATCCGGAAGAAAGACGGGGTTCAGGTGCTCGCGGTTCACGCTCTCCACCACCTCCGGTTCGCGAGCCCACAGCACGACGTCCTCGCCCTTGCGCGCCAGCAGATCGGCCAAAGCGGTGCCCCAGGCCCCGCCGCCCAGGACCGCTACGCGCATCGGGCCCTCACGCGCCGCTCCCCCGCGTCCGGAATCGGCTTTCCGTGCCCGCCAGGAGCCGCCGGATGTTCGACCGGTGGGTGTAGACGATCATCAACGCCAGCGCGATGCTCGCGAGGAACGGCGGATCCGCCTCCGGCGCGGTGAGCCGCACCCACACCGGGAAGGTGAGCGACGCCACGATCGAACTGAGCGATACGTACCCCGTGAGCCAGAGGCACGCGCCCCAGACCGGCAGGGCGATGAGCACCGCGTAGGGCACGAGGGCCGCGAACATCCCCGCGGCGGTGGCCACGCCCTTCCCACCCCGGAAGCCCACGAAGGGGGACAGCACGTGGCCCACGACGGCCGCCGCGCCCAGCATCACGGGGGTCCACGGCGAGCCGCCCGCCCACCGGCCCAGCAGGGCCACCGCCGCAGCCCCCTTCCCCACGTCGAACAGCGCCACCGGGATGGCGTAGCGCCACCCCAGGACCCGGTACACGTTGGTGGCGCCGAGGTTCTTGCTGCCGTGTTGCCGCAGGTCAATCCCGCGCAGGCGCCCGGCGAGGTAGCTCGCCGGAATCGCGCCCAGGAGGTAGGCGGCCACGACCCAGAGCGCGAGCCTCACCGGCGCGCCTGCCGTTTCCGCCGGAACTTGATGTCGAGCGGGGCCCCGGTGAACGCCCACGCGTCGCGGAACCCTCGCACCAGATAGCGGGCGTAGGACTCGGGAATCGCCTCCGGCCGGTTGGCCACGATGGCGAACCGGGGCGGTGCCGTGCCGATCTGGGAGGCGTAGAACAGCCGCACCGACTCCCCCACCGGCTGGGGCGGCTGCTGGCGCTCGAGCAGGGCCTCGAGCACCCGGTTGACCTCCGCGGTCGGGACCCGCTTCTCCCGTTCCCCGGCCACCTGGAGCACCACGTCGAGCAGCCGGCCCACCCGCTGGCCGGTCCTGGCCGACACGTACACGAACGGGATGAACTCCAGGAACGGCGCCCGGGCCTTGAGTTCCCGCTCCCCCCGCGCGGCGGTGTTGGCGTCCTTCTCGGCGATCAGATCCCACTTGTTCACCGCCACCACCAGGCCCGCCCCCTGCTCCCACACGTCGTTGGCGATCCGGAGATCCTGGGTGTGCATCCCCTCGGTGGCGTCCACCACCAGCACGCAGACGTCGGCGCGCTCGATGGCCCGCGCCGTGCGCAGGGTGGAATAAAACTCGATGTCGTCGTGCACCCGGCTCCGCTTCCGCAGTCCCGCGGTGTCGATGAACACCAGGCGTCGCCCGTCGTGCTCGAACGGCGTGTCGATGGCGTCGCGGGTGGTGCCCGGCTGCTCGTCCACCACCAGCCGTTCCTGCCCCAGAATGCGGTTCACCAGGCTGGATTTCCCCACGTTGGGCCGGCCCACCACCGCCACGTGCACCGCGGGCTCCGGGGCGGGCCCGGCGGCGGCCGGGAGCAGCTCGACTACGCGGTCGAGCAGGTCCCCCGTGTTCTTCCCGATGGCGGCCGAAACCGGGAACGGATCGCCCAGCCCCAGCTCGTAGAAGGCCAGGTGGCGGGTGTCATCGGGCAGGTGATCCGCCTTGTTGGCCACCGGCACCACCGGACGCCCGGACTTCCGCAGATACCCCGCGATTTCCAGGTCCGCGGGGTGCACGCCCTCCGCCACATCCACGAGAAACAGCACCACGTCGCTCTCCGCGACGGCCTGCTCCACCTGCGTGCGGACCGCCCGGTTCATGGCGTCGCGGGCGCTGGGCACCAGCCCGCCGGTATCCACCAGCCAGAACCGCCGTCCGTTCCACTCGACGACCGCGAAGTTCCGGTCTCGCGTCACGCCCGGCCGGCCGTCCACGATCGCCTGCCGCCGCCCGATCAGCCGGTTGAACAGGGTGGACTTCCCCACGTTGGGCCGGCCGATGATCGCCACGGTCGGGGTCTTCATGCGCCGGACTCCGGGCCGGGCGCCCCGGCCTCCTCCCCCGCCAGCGCATCCACGAAGTCGTAGGACAGCCGCACCTCCATCGGCACGGCCAGGGCGAGCTCGGGGGCCGGGACGTCGTCCAGAAACAGCAGATCGTCGTTGACCGCCTCCGCGGGCAGGAGCGCGAGATCGAGGTCGCGGCGCTCTCGCAGGGCGTCCCGGATGGCGGCGCCGGGCAGGAGGCCGGCCGCGGTCACCGACGGGCCGAACAGGGTGTTCTCGAGCGCCAGGATCTCGAACCTGCCGCCGGTACGGCGAGCGAGGTCCGCGACCACCGGGGGGAGGAGCGGGCCCATGGCCCGGCCGGTGACCACGCCCACGCGCCGCCCCGATAGATCGGCGAGCCGAGCCGCGCCGGCCGCGATACGGCTCTCGAGATAGCGCACCGCCCCTACCCCGTTCTCTCGCTGGTCGAAGTCGCCGTACCACTCGGCGGGCGGCAGGGGCTCTCCGGCGCGGAGGTACAACTCATCCGCACCGAAACACCACGGGTGGCCCCGCTCCGCCACGGCGCGGGCCGCGAACCGCTCCACCGTGCGGAGCGCCGCCCGGCATTCCTCGGCGCCGAGCTCGCGGACCAGGTGATGCTTGGAGAACTCGGTGAGCGCCACCGGGACCACCGAAACCGAGAGGATGGCCGCGTCCAGTCCGTACAGATCGCTCAACGTGCGTACCAGCCGGGGGCCGTCGTTCACCCCGGGCACCAACACGACCTGGGCGTGGAATCGGATGCCGTGCCGGGCCAGCTCCTGGAGCTGGGGGATGATCTCCGGGGCCTCCGGGTTTCGGAGCAGCCAGCGCCGCACCACCGGATCGGTGGCATGCACCGAGACATAAAGCGGCGACAGCCGGTACTCGATAATGCGCCGCACGTCCCACGGCTTCAGGTTGGTGAGCGTGGCGAAGTTTCCGTAACGAAAGGAGAGCCGGTAGTCGTCGTCCCGGATGTAGAGCGGCGCCCGGAGGCCCGCCGGATTGCCGTCCACGAAGCAGAAATCGCAGTGGTTGGCACAGCGCCGAATCCGCGGCGGCTCGAGCGCGATCCCCAGGGGAAGTCCCTCGGGACGCTCCACGTCGTACTCCACTTCTTCCCCGCTCGGGAGCCGGGCCCGCAGCACAAAGCGATCTTCGGCCGAGAGGAACTCCCAGTCCAGAAAGTCGTCGAGCTCCCGCCCGTCCACCGCCAACAGCTCGGTCCCGGGCACGAGACCCAGTTCCTCCCCCAGCGAGCCCCGGGCGACCGCCTGAACCCGAATCATTCCCCTACCGAGTTAAAGGAGTTTCTCAGGCCAGGCACCTCAACTTCAACGGGCACCTGGACTTCCGAAAGCCCTTAAATATGCTTCAGGACGGGCGGTAGCGCCAGGCGACGATCCCCGGGCCGCTGGCCCGGGCTTCGAAGGGGTAAGTGCCTCCTGCGGGGACCGGAGGGATATCCACTGGCTGGGCCGCCACCACGCCCCCACGGGCATCCAGGAACTCGACCACGAGCCGCAGGGGGCGGGAGGGGGCGGATGCGAGGTTCGTGGCGCCGCCGCCCAGCAGCGCTTCGGCGCCCTCGACCTGGAACACCGTGACCCCGATCTCGAGGGTCAGGGTCGAGTCGGCCTGCCGCAGGTACTTGAGGGTCGAGTCCGGCACCCGGGCCAGATCCCAGGCGGCAGCCGCGAGTCGCAGCGCCGTCCGGTTGAGGGGGTCCACCTCGAGCAAGCGGCGTACCGTGGAGACGGCGCGGGCCGAGTCGCGGAGTTCGACGTAGGTGCGGGCCAGCTCGACCAGGGCGTCCCGGTGATAGGGGTTCTGCTCGAGTCCGAGAGTGAGGGCCCGGGCCGCCGGCGCGAAGGCATGGGCCGCCGCCAGCCGGCGGCCGGCCTCGAAGAGCTGGGCCGGGTCGAGCGGTCGCCCTTGGGCGGCGAGTCGGTCGAACACCCGAGCCGCCTCGTCCGGCCGGGCGCTCTGGGCGTAGAGCGCCGCCAGGGTGGCGGCGGTGGCGGCGGTCTCGACGGACGTGGGGGAGGTCTCGAGCAGGGTGCGGTAGGCCTCGAGCGCTGGCTCGAAGGCGGCGACGAGCGCCGCGCTGTCGGTGGCCGCTTGCCGCGCGAGGGCGGCTCGCGCTTCCCGGCCCCGGGCCAGCGACTGGGCCCGGCCGGCCGAATCTCGGGCGAAGACCTGCTGGTCCTGGGGCGAGAGCCTGGTGCCGCGTGCCCGCCGGGATGCGGACGAAGCCACGATCCGGCTCAGGATGATCGAGTCGTTGGCGATGGCCCGCTCCAGGGAGTCGCGGCTGTAGCGAATCCGCTGCCAGCGCTGGAGGGCGGGGTCGTCCTGAGCCCGGCGGACGTAGAGGCGGCCGATCTCCGCCAGGGCTTCGCGGCGTTCGCGCGCGAACGCGGTGTCGGGCCCGGCCGTCTCCACGGCCCGTCGCAGATAGCGGACCGCGGAGTCGCTCTGGCTCCGCGCCGCCCAGAGCCGGCCCAGGGTCAACGGGGTGCGCGGGTCGTCGGGGACCACCGTCAGGGCCATGCCCAGCAGCGCCACGGCCGAATCTTCCCGCCCTTCTTGCCAGGCCCGCACGCCGTCGTTGAACACGGCCGTCCACACCCGGCGCCGGTGTCCGAGGATGTCGGCCCGGCACTGGGGCGCCAGGGCCTCGGCCCGGTCAAAGGCCGAGTCCGCGCCCAGGGCGTCGTTCTGCTCGACATAGTAGCGGCCCAGGTAGTACCACGCCGCGGGGTTCCGGTCCTGGCGGTCCTGGGTGATGGCCCGCCGGAGCACGTCGAGCGTCTGGGCCAGCATCCGGTCGCGTTGGGCCGGTTTCTCGACGGCGATCTTGAGGTTCACGACCGCCGAGCTCACCCGGAAGTGTCCCGCCCCGATGTCGCACGGCGGTTGCGGGCCCACCCAGGTGCCCTGGGCCAGCAGCCCGGAGGGGAGCAGGAGGAGACTGGTGACGGCGAGCCGGCGCATATCGGCGGAGAAATGGCCGCGCGGCGGGCGGTTGTCAATGAGGGCGGCGGAAGCCAGCGGGGCGGGTCCGGGGCGGAGGGCCCCGCTCCGGCTATCCCCGTGCCAGCCGGACGGCGGCCGCGACCACCACCAGGCCGAGCAGGGCGTTGGCCCGCGCCACCCGAGCACTCCAGCGGCGGAGCCGCAACGCCTCCGGGGTGCCGGGGGCGGCCCGGCCCGCCCTGGGGCCCAGGTGAAAGTCGTGCACGGCGCTCAGCGCCAGCATGCCGGCGACGGTCGCGAGCTTCACCCCTAACCAGGTGCCGTAGTCGGTGGTCCAGAAGCCGGGCGAGGTCAGGACGCCTTCCCGGAGCAGGCCTCGGAAGTGGAGGTTCGCGACTCCGGTCGCAAGCAGCACCGCGATGGCGATCCAGCCGGCGCGGCGGAAGCCCAGGCCGAGGTCTTGGAAGAGGCGGGCCCGGAGCTCGGCCGGCTCGACCCGTCTCAAGACCGGCGCGCCCACGGCAGCCAGGAAGAACATGCCCCCCAACCAGAGCAGGGCGGCGAGCACGTGCAGGGTGACGCTGAGGTGGTAGAGGGACATGGTTTCGGTCGCAGCGATGAGGCCGTGACCCGGCGGAGTCACGGCCTCGAGGCGAGAGCGGGCGACCGGATTCGAACCGGCGACGTCCAGCTTGGGAAGCTGGCATTCTACCCCTGAATTACGCCCGCGGGTAGCGATAACGCTGAGGGGTGGGCTCGCCGGTGTCAATGGGCGGAGCGCGCGCCCGCTCCGGATCGCCTCTTAACGAGGCGGTCTCCCCCACGGTATCTTGGCCACTCCCGGACCTCCTATGGCTCGCCTCAGCCCCCGACTCCTTCCCGTCGCCGCCCTGCTCGCCCTGGGTGCCTGCACCCGAGAGGACCCGAACGTCCCCGGCTTCCGCCTCCTCTCCCCCGCCCGTACCGGCGTCACCTTCGCCAATACCATCGCCACCAACGACTCGGTGAACGTGCAGTCCGACTTCTTCGTCTACAACGGCGGGGGCGTCGCGGTCGGGGACATCGACCGCGACGGTCTGCCTGACCTCTTCTTCGCCGGCAACATGGTCTCGAGCCGACTCTACCGGAATCTCGGGGACTTCCGCTTCGAGGACATCACCGAGACCGCCGGGGTCGGGACCGACCGCTGGGCCAGCGGCGCCACCATGGTGGACATCAACGGCGACGGCTACCTGGACATCTACGTCTCGGTATCCGGGGCGGAATGGACCACCGGCGCCGAGCGCGCCAATCTGCTGTTCCTCAATCAGGGGAACCGCCGCTTCACCGAAGCGGCCGCGCGCTACGGCATCGCCGACACCGGCTTCACCACCCACGCCGCCTTTCTCGACTACGACCGCGACGGGGATCTCGACCTCTACCTGCTCGGCAACTCGCCCCACGACTTCGCGCGCGGCGCCGCGGAAGTCCACCCGGCCGGCATCCGTAGCTCGAGTCCCGCGAGCTACGACCAGCTCTATCGCAACAACGGCGACGGCACCTTCACCAACGTCTCCCGCGAGGCCGGTATCCTCCAGGAGGTGGGGTACGGACTCGGCGTCGCCGTGGCCGACGTGAACCGGGACGGGTGGCCCGATCTCTACGTCTCCAACGACGACACGCCCAACGACGTCCTCTACGTCAACAACCGGGACGGCACCTTCACCGACAAGGCCGGAGCCTGGATCAAGCACGCCAGCTTTGCGGGCATGGGCGTGGACATCGCCGACTTCAACAACGACGGCTGGCCCGACATCCTCCAAACCGACATGCTGCCCGAGGCGCTGAGCGAACGCAAGCGAATGAGCGGCGCCATGACCTACGGCGGCCTGATGGAGTACCGGCGGCGAGGATTCCGGGACGACTACCAGGTCAACACCCTCCAGCTCAGCAACGGACGCACCCCCGCGGGCGACGTGATCTTCAGTGAAATCGCCCACCTGGCCGGCGTGGCCCGCACCGACTGGAGCTGGAGCGCCCTGTTCGCCGATTGGGACAACGACGGATTCAAGGACATCCTGATCACCAACGGCTATCCCAAGGCGGCCAACGACTACGACTACCAGATGGCCATGGCGGGCCTGAAGCACGGCCCGGGGACTGCCGGCGAGGCCCAGCGCCGGGGGCTGGCGCTCCTGCGCCGGCTCCACGGCCGGCGGCTGGCCAACTACGTGTTCCGCAACCAGGGCGATCTCACCTTCACCGACCGCACTCGATCCTGGGGGCTCGACCAGCCCGGCTTCTCCTACGGGGCGGCCTATGCCGACCTCGACAACGACGGCGCCCTCGATATCGTCATCAACAACATCGACGCCCCCGCCTCGATCTACCGCAATCTCTCGGCGCCCCGCGGCCCGAGTCCGGCGCCGGCCGCGCACCACTACCTCCAGGTGACCCTCGAGGGCGAGCCGCCCAACCGGCAGGGCATCGGCGCGACCTTGATCCTGACGACCGAGGGAGGGACCCGGAAGCAGTACCTCTACCAATCCCCCTACCGGGGGTACGCCTCCAGCGTGGACCCACGGCTCCACTTCGGACTGGGGACCGCGATGCGCGCGGAGAGCCTCGAGGTGTGGTGGCCCGACGGACGGCGCCAGGTCCTCACCGACCTCGCGGCAAATCGGCTCCTGGTCGTGAGGCAGGCGGACGCCCGGCGCGGGGAGGGCGCCCTGCCGGGCCGCCCGGACGATTCGACAACCGCCCCCCGCTTCCGGCCCCTGGACGCCCGCACCGGGCTGGTGTACCGCCACGAGCGGCGGGCCCTCGTGGACTACGACGTGCAGCCGCTGCTCCCCTACATGGTGTCGCGCCAGGGCCCGCCCCTGGCCGTGGCGGACGTCACCGGCGACGGCCTGGATGACGTCTTCATCGGCGGGTCAGCGGGCTTCCCGGGCCGGCTGTTCATCCAACGACGGGACGGCCGCTTTGCGGGGTCGCCGGACGACCACCCCTGGGAAGCCGACCGGGAGTACGAGGACTGGGGAGCGCTCTTCTTCGACGCCACCGGAGACGGGCGCCCCGACCTCTACGTCGCGAGCGGCGGCTATCACCTCGGCCCCCGCTCGCGGTTCCTCCAGGACCGGCTCTACGTCAATCGGGGCGGCGGGAGATTCGTGCGCGACAGCCTGGCCCTGCCCCCGATGTTGACCAGCACGGCCGCCGTGGCGGCGGGGGATTTCACGGGGGACGGGAAGTTGGACCTCTTCGTCGGCGGCCGCCTGACGCCCGGCAACTACCCCTATCCCGCGCGCAGCTACCTGCTCCGGAACGACGGGGGCCGGTTCACCGACGTCACGGAGGATCTGGCGCCCGAGCTCGTCGCACCCGGGGGCATGGTCACCGACGCGGTCTGGGTGGACGTGGACGGCGACGGGCGGCTGGACCTGGTCACGGCGGGCGAATGGATGCCGCTGCGCGTCTTCCGCAACCAGGGGACGCGCTTCCGCGACGTGACGGCCGCCGCGGGCCTGGGCTCAATGCGCGGGTGGTGGTTCCGCCTCGCCGTGGGAGACTTCAATCGAGATGGCCGCCCCGACCTCGTGGCCGGGAATCTGGGGCTGAACTTCGCCTACACCACCTCGCCCCAGAGCCGGTTCGGAGTCTACGCGGCGGATTTCACCGGGAGAGGCGTGACGGACATCGTCCTGACCCAGGAGGTCCGGGGCACCGAGTATCCGTTCTTCGGACGGGCCAAGCTGGGGCCGGTGATCTATCCCCTGGCGTTGCGATTCCCGAGCTACGCGACCTTCGCCACGGCGTCGATGCGGGAGCTCTTCGGCGCCGCCGCTCTGGAGCGGGCCCTGCGCTATCAGGCGGACACCTTCGCCAGCTGCTACTTGCAGAACAACGGCGACGGCACGTTCGCCCGGGCGCCCCTGCCCACCCTCGCCCAGATCTCGCCCATTCGGGGCATCGTGGCCGCTGACGTGGACCGGGACGGCAACCTCGACCTCGTCGTGGCGGGCAATCTCTACGACACCGAGCCCAACACGCCCCCGGCCGACGCCGGCAACGGGCTCTGGCTCAAGGGAGACGGCCGCGGGCGCTTCACGCCGGTCCCTCCGGTGGAGAGCGGCTTCCTCGCCCCGCGCCACGTCACGGGGCTGGCGCTGATACGAACGCCCGGAGGAAGGGCCGTGCTGATCGCCAACCACGGCGACTCCCTCCAGGCGTTCAGAATCACCGCGCCGTGACCCGCGTTCCCCCTCTCTCCGACGGGAGAGGGGGACAGCGGGTGAGCCCTACCACCCCGGATTCTGCTGCAACCGATCTTCGGTTCCCACCCGGCTCAGCTCGAGCTGGATGGTCGGGATGGGGTAGAGCGCGTGACGGGGTTCGAAGGGCGAGGCGGCCGCGAGGTACGCCCGGCGCGTGCGCTCCACCGCCAGATAGTTGTTGATCGTCGTATCGGCCGCCTTCCAGCGGCGCAGGTCGAAGAACCGCTGGCCCTCCATGGCCAGTTCCAGCCGGCGCTCGTACCACACCGCCCGCCGGGCGTACGCCTGGTCGGGGAAGGAGGGGTACTGGCCGATGCGGTACACCGCCCAGGGCGTGGTCAGCGAGGAAATGCCTCCGGCCTGCACCATCGGCTCGGTCATGGCGGTCTCACCCGCGCAGGTCGGGTACCGGGCCAGCAGCACGCTGTCCGTCGCCCGGGAGAAGCCGAGCCCGCACCACTGGGCCACCTGACCGGCGCGCGCCCGGACCTGGTTGACCAGCGCCAGCGCGTTGGCGAGGGAGCCCCGTTCGACTTCCGCCTCCGCCAGGAGCAACAGCACGTCGGCGTAGCGGAAGATGTGGATGTTCACGTTATTGGTCTGCGTCGGCACCCAGCCCGCGTTGTGCTCGGCGTCCGAGCCGTTCTCGTGAATGTTCTTCTTCGGGCTGTAGGGGCCGCTGTACCCTGCGTCCCGGATCCACTCACGGCGGTGGAGCCCCCAGTTCTTGTAGGGCACCCAATCCCGCCCCACGGTCCAGTCGAGCCGGGGGTCCACCGGGTTCGTCATCCCCCCGGCAAAGTTGGTGTCGCTCAGCGCGCTGGTGGTGTTCCAGTTGGCGTTGGTCACCGCCAGGGGGAGGCCGTTCGCGTCCACGGCGAAGAAGTTGACCAGGTTTTGCGACGGCTGGTGGAAGCCGCAGCAGCCGAAATAGCTGCCCGAGTGCGGGAAGTTCAGCCGCTCGCCCCAGTTGGAGTTCCACCCGCTGGGCTCGCCGTCCTGGGCCGACGCCTGGAACGCGAGAATCGTCTCCGGGCCGTTCTGGTACTGGGCGAAGCCGGTCCAGACCTGGTCGAAGCTCGGCTGGAGGTCGTAGGGGCCGTTGTTCACCACGTCGCGCAGGGTGACCAGGGCCGAGTCCCACATCGTGGCGTCGTTCTGGGCGCCGTACACCTGCACCCGGCCTTTATACGCCTTGGCGGCCCAGCTGGTGGCACGCCCCTTGTCCCCGTTTCGCGGGGTCGCGGGAAGGAGCGTGATCGCTTCGTTCAGGTCCGCCAGGATCTCGGCGATGGCGTTGACACCGACGTTGGTCTTCCGGAAGTCGGTATCGCCCTCGCGATAGTACGGGATGTTTCCCCACATCCGGTAGGCCTCGAAGTGGTAGTGCGCCCTGAGGAAGAGCGCCTCCCCCCGGATGCCGTCGGCGTCGGCGTCGGCGATCTCGCCCGGCTTCTCGGCGCGGACCTTCTCGAGGAGGCGAAGCGTGGCGTTGGCGCGCGACACCCCCTCGTAGACCTGGCTCCACTTCTGATTCAGGTAGGTCTGGGCGCCCGGGGCCGCCCAGAAGTAGGCCTCGACTTCGTTGATCGGCTGCTGGTCGCCGGCGTCCGAGCCTTTGTAGGCGTCGTCGCTCGCCACGCTCCCCCACACCCAGTTGCTGGCGGCGCAGCCCCAGGATCCGGCGGAGCTGCTGCTACAGTCCAGCGACCGGTAGGCGGCGATGAGCGACCCCTCCACCCCCGCCCTGGTCGCCAGGGTCTGCTCGTCCACCGTCCCCTGGGTGGGAAGATCCAGGAAGTCCCGGCAGGCGTACGTGATCCCGGCGGCGATCGTCAGGCCCGCCACGCCCTGCACTACTCGCTTCCAGTTGCGCGTGTTCATCGTCTGCCGTCCCCCGTCAAGAAGACGCGTCGCTTAGAACGTGGTCGTGATGCCGATGGTGAAGGTCCGGTTGCTGGGGTACGAGCCCTCGTCCACGCCGCGGAACTGATCCCGGATGTCGCCCGCCGCCCCGAACACGCTCCAGGCCGGCAGGGAGGGGTCGAGCTCCGAATACCCCGTGATGGTGAACAGGTTTTCGGCCTGAAGATACACCCGCGCCGCGGGGATCCAGCGGAGCGCCGCGGGGGGCAGGTTGTAACCGATCTGGATCTGGCGCAGGCGAACATAGGTGCCGTCCTCGACCCAGAAGCTCGAAAACTGCCGGCTGAATACGTCGCTCTCGTCGAGCCGCGGATACTTGGCTCCGGGGTTGGTGACGGCGCCCGGACAGATGTAGTCGGTCCGGGGGGCGGGGGCCGGAGCGCACGGGCCGTCCAGCACCACGGAGTTGGCCAGGCGGTCCCGCCGCACGTTGGTACTGAAGTAGCGGAATACGTTCCAGTACTTCTGGGCGTTAAAGATGTCGTTGCCGAACGAGCCGAACAGCGTGGCGCTCACATCCCAGTTGCCCCGCCGCAGGTTCAGGTCCAGCCCCGCGGTGAAGTCGGGGTGGGGACTGCCGATCACGGTCGCGTCGGCCCCGGTGATCCGGCCGTCGCCGTTCACATCCCGGAACTTGATTCGGCCCGGGCGAGCGCCGTCGTTCCAGTAGGGCGCCGCGTCCAGCGAGTCCAGGTAGTAGCCGTCGGCTACGAGACCGTAGAAGGCCCCGATGGGATGGCCCACCATGTTGATCACCGGGTTCTGCTCGCGCAGCGCGATCGGGCCGAGGAAGAACTGCGTCCCCTTGTCGTCGATTTGCAGGATCTTGTTCCGGTAGTGGCTCCCGTTGAACGTCACGCTCCACTGCGTCTCGGCGCCGCCGGCGCTCCGCACCCCGACCGAGAAGTCGATGCCGGTGTTGCGCATCTTCCCGATGTTGACGATCGGGGGCGCGGCGGAACCGGCCGTGGCCGGCGTCCGCGGGTCGAACAGCAGGTTATCGGTCTGGCGCCGGTAGAGGTCCACCGTGAGCGAGCCCCGGCCGTCCAGCACCTCGAGGTCGAGGCCCACATTCACCGAGCGGTTCTCTTCCCACTTCAGCTCGGGGTTCCCGATGGCCGTGACCTTGAACCCGCCCCGAATCGTGGTGTTGGTGCCCCCGATATCGTAGAAGGTGTCGCCCCGGTCGCCCCCGAACTGACTCACGATCCGGCCGGCGGGGATCTGCTGGTTGCCGGTGACCCCCCAGCCGAAGCGCAGCATAACGTTCGAGAACAGGGCGTTGTCGGCCAGGAACGACTCCCGCGACAGCCGCCACCCCAGCCCGACCGCCGGGAAGGTGCCCCAGCGGTGCCGCGGCCCCAGCCGGGACGAGCCATCGCGCCGGAGGGTGAAGCTCAGGTAGTAGCGCTCCGCGAAGTTGTAGTCGGCTTTGCCGAAGAGGGACAGGAGCGACGCCACCGAGCCGCTGCTGCCGACGTTCTTCGTGGTCGGGTCGCAGAGGTCGTCCCGAATGTAGCGGGAGGCGGGGTCGGGGTTGAGCAGGCTGGCACAGCTCCCGAACTCGAAGCGGGTGGTGCTCCGGTTCGCTTCCTGCCCCGCCAGCACCGTGAGGTTGTGCCGGTCGAAGCTCCGGCTGAAGGTCAGGGTGTTGCTCCAGGTCCAATCCGTGAACAGGCTGTAGTTCTCGTTGATGCCGTCGATGTCGGTCGGCTCCGAGTTTTCGGGGAAGATCGGGGTGTAGCCCCGGAACGACCCCAGGCCGAGATTGAATCCGAGCCGCGTGCGGAAGGCCAGGTGGCGGGTCGCGTCCAGGGCGGCGAACACGTTCCCGAAGATCCGATCGTTGGTGGAGACGTTGTCCTTGCCGAAATAGGCGATCTTCAGCGGATTGGTCAGGTTGGAGAGACCCACGGCCTTGCCCGACGCGAAGTTCCCGCCGATGTCGAAGACCGGCACGACCGGCTGCTGGAAGATGTTCTTCCCGATGATGTTGTCTTCGCCCAGCTGGCCGTCGTCGATTCCGCCGTAGCGGCGTTCCCGGGCCAGCGCCAGGTTCTCCCCGATCGTCACCCGCCCCAGAGTGAACGTGGTGTTGAGACGGACGCTCCCCCGCTGGAGCCGGGTGTAGGCCGCCGTGCCCTTCTGGTCCAGGAAATTGAACGACACCAGGTAGGCGTTGTTCTCGGCGCCGCCCGAGATGGCGAGATTGGCATCGGTGTACTGCCCCAGGCCGAACACGGCATCCCACCAGTTGGTCCCCTGGCTGCCCGGCATGATGAGGTTCGTGGGCCAGGCGTACGCGGTGGTGTCCACGCTGGAGCACGGATTGGGCGTGCAGTTGTTGGGCCAGATGTAGGACGGCACCTGGGGGTTGTTGGGGTCGCCGTAGATGTTGCGCGGGACCGCCAGGCCGGCGTTCTCGTAGGCGGCCTTGAGCACCCGGTGGTATTCGAGCGCGTCCGTGATCAGGATGTCGTCATAGCCGCGCACCGGAGCGGCCACGCCGGTGCGGACGTCCAGGGTGATGCTCCGCTGGCCCGGCCGCCCGCGCTTGGTTTCGATGATGATCACGCCGTTGTTGGCGCGCGACCCGTAGATGGAGGCCGCCGAGGCGTCCTTCAGCACCTGGATCGATTCGATTTCGTTGGGGTTCAGCCAGTTGAGATACGTGTCCTGGACCGGCGTCCCATCGATGATGTAGAGCGGATCGTTGTTCTGAAACGAGCTCACCCCCCGGATGCGCACCGTGGTCCGGGACCCCGGGGACCCGCTGGTCTCGATCGTCACGCCGGCCACGCGGCCGTCCAGGCGCTTCAGCGCGCTCACCGAGGTTTGCTGGCTCATCCCCTCGACATTGACCGTGGAGACGGCGCCGGTGATGTCGGCCCGCCGCTGGGCCGTGTACCCGGTGACCACGACCTCCGGCAGCACGGCGATGGCCCGTTCCAGCACGGCGTCGAGCGTCGTCCGGCCGCTGACCGAGTGCGCGATCGCCCGGTAGCCGATCAGGCTGAAGACCAGAACCGCATCGCCCGGCGCCGCCAGCGAGTATCTCCCGTCCGCGTCCGTCGTCGTCGTCGTATTGGTCCCCCGGATGCGCACGGTCACTCCCTGGAGCGGCAGGCCTTCCGCGGAGGTCACCCTCCCGGAGACCTCGATCGCCTGGCCCAGGACCGGGCCGCACAGCACCACCGCCAGGATCAGGCCGATCCCGACCGAACCGAGGAAGCGGGGACGGATCCGCCGGTTGCTCATGACCAACCTCCTCACTCTGCGGGTCTTCGCGTGGCCTTCAGGTTTTCCACGAGCGGCGCAAGGCGGGAACACGAGAGCGAGACGGCCAGGTGCTGGCGACACCGCGGCGCGGCGCCCCATCGGTCGGGCACGCCTGCCGCCTGGGCGCGGCATAGGCCGCACGCGGGCGCTCCGGCAACGGTGGGCTGGTATCGCGGCACCGATCAGCCGCCTCGGTCCGAATGACGCCGATTAACATGCCCCTCTTTGGCCGGAGCGCAAGGAGCCCCGGCGGGGCCCCGCGCGGGGGGTCTTCCGGCGCCGGCCGCCCCCTGCGGCCCCAAAAAAACCCGCGGCCGGCGTCCTTCGACGCCGGCCGCGGGAACCGCGCCAGAGCCCAGGGGCTCAGGTCACTGGGGGGCTACCCGGAACCACATGAAGCTCGAACTCATCCCGTCCCGGGCCCTGAATGGCCGCCCGGGGTACCCGCTGGGGCACGGCGGACCTGACCGCGGCATGGTCTGCCTCCAGCCGGCGGGAACCACGAGGCACACCAGATAGTCGCCATCGGGCACGTTCACGAACTCGTACGCCCCCGAACCGTCGGTGGCGGCGAAGCCCGAAGCGGACCCCGTCAGCTCGACGCACCAGCCGGGAAGCCGGTTGTCGGCATCGAGCTCAACCCACCCGGAAATGGACGACTGCCCGCCACCCGGGGCGGCCACCCCGCAGCTCGGGGCCGGCGGCACCGGCGAGCACCCTCGGCGCTCACCGATCTTCTCGGCCGCCTGACCCCGGTTGTCCCAGGAGGTCTCGGACCGGTGTTCGTCGGCGGTGGCGCACTTCCCGTCGGCGGAGACCGCCGCGGCGGCCTCACCGCGGTTCTGGGCCGTGGCCACATAAACCGGCAGGGCCACCAGCGCGACGGCTACCAAGAGGGCTCGCATCGTTCTCTCCTAGCGTGTCCAGGGCGCCCCGGGAGATCGTCCCCCGGGGTCGTCAGGGGGCCAGGGGGGCAAAGCCTGTGCCAGGCCGCAACATGGCCTCCCCAGGCTCAGCTAGGACAGGGGATATCCCTAATAGCTCTTGCAGTATGCTGTAATCGTTGCGTTACGCGGTATAGCAAAATCCCGAATCTTTACCGAAAAGGCGGAGGGTAACAACGCGTCCGGCCGGCACCCGGGGCTGCGCCGGCCGGACGGGGTGGATTTACGCCGATCTGTTCAGCTCTTTGGCCGGTAGCGGTAGGCGGAGACCCCCGCGACCCGGACCTGGACCCGGAAGGGGTGGTTCCCCTGGGGCTGGATCGCCGGCACCCCGTACTCCTGCGTTCCCACCACGTCCCCCGCCGCGTTCAGGAAGTCGAACACCACCGTCAGGGGCGCGCTGGGGCGCTCATGGAAATTGGTGATCAGGCCGCCGACCGCGGCCGAGGTCTCTTCGAGGCTCAGCTCGGTGATGTTCACCTCCACCGGCAGGATCGAATCCGAAACCTGCAAGTAGTAGAGGGCCGAGTCGCCCCGACCGCGGAACTGATAGGCCTGCGCCAGGAGCAGGTTGGAGTTCCGGTTCATGGGATCCACCTGGACCAGGCGTTGGGCCACCGGGAGGAGGTTGGCCGTGTCCCGCAGCTGATAGTAGGTGTTGGCCAGGTTGTAGAGCGCGTCGCGATAGTAGGGGTTCTTTTTCAGCACCTCGGCGAACGCGCGCCCGGCCATGCGGTAGGTCTCGTCGCTGGCCCTGCGATACTCGTCCATGACCCGCGCCACGCTGTCCCGGCACGCCCGCCGCACGGCGGCCGGGGTGCCCTGCACCGCCCCCCGGCACCGTTGGGCTACGGCCGCCGTATCCGGCATCGAGGGGGCGCCCCGAAAGATGGCCACCCCGGCCTGGAACAAATCGAGGAAGGTCACCGAGTCGGCCCGATCCAGGACCGCGCGGTAGAGCGCCGTCGCCGAATCGCGCTTGCCCGCGGCGTTGAACACCGCCGCCAGGGCCGCGGTCGCCTCGGCGTCACCGGGGTACTGCGCGAGATAGTCGCGGTAGGCCTGCTCCGCCTGATCCCATTGCTGCATGCGGTGGTGCATGCGGGCCAAGTTGAAGACGGCCTGCCGCTTCTCGTCGGCGAAGGCGGTGTCGGACCCGGCGCGCTCGATCGCCACCCGGAAGTACTTGATGGCGGAGTCGGCGCGATCCTGGTTGGCGTGGAAGACGCCCAGGTAGAAGGGGCCGCTCGCGTCTTTGGGGTTGATGGCGGTGGCGCGGGTGAAGCTGGCAATGGCCGAATCCAGGTTCCCTTCCTGGTAGGCCGCCACCCCCGCGTTGAACACCGGCACCCAGAGGTTCTGGCGCCAGAAGTCGATGTCGTCCGCGCACTCGGGCTTCATCCGCGCCGCCCGGGCGAACGCCGAGTCGGCGCCCACGGCGTCCTGCCGGAGCGCGTAGTAGCGCCCCAGGTAGTACCAGGCGGCCGGGTTCTCCTGCTGGCCGCCGCTGGTCAGGGCCTGAAGCAACACCCGTTCGGCATCGGCGAGCTGCTTCTGGCGCTCCTCGTCGAACCGCGTCTCCACGCCCTTCTTCAGGTAGAGCACACCGCTGTTGACCAGATAATGACCCGGTTTCAGCCCGCACTTCTGCTCCACCCACCGGTTGGCGATCTGCGCCTGGGCCGGGGCCGCGCCCAAGACGAGCGCCGCCAGCACTCCGACGCTCTGCTTGACGGTCATCGTGACTCCTCGAGTTTCTGAACCAGGGCCTCGGCGTCGCGCTGGACCGCGCGCGCCACTTCCAGCGGAGGCCGTCCCAGTGCCGCAGCCGCCGCCAGCACATCGTCGTATTCCGGCTTCACCCGCACACCGTCTCCACCGCCCGCGGGTTCCAGGACCTTCACGCGCACCCGCACCCGGGGCGCCAGCTCGACCGTGACCTCGCGACGGGGCAGCGTGGCCCGCGCCGCGGGCCAGCGCCGCACCCCGGCGGTGGTACTGTGGCGGAACAGCGCCGCCGTCACCGCCTCCACACGCTCTTCGGGAGCCAGCGCCTCGACCCGGAACCCGGTCCGACCCTTCTTCATCTGCACCGGCCAGGTCTCGACGTCCAGGGCACCGGCCTCGAGCAGCGCCTGCCGCAACGGCTCCACGTACTCCGGGTTCATGTCGTCCACGTCGGTGGCCAGCACGACCACATCCCCGGCTTCCCCGGCCTGCTCCCCCAGTATCACCCTCAGCGCGTTGGGATAGTGGCTCGGGTCCCGCGCGCCCGCTCCCCATCCCGCGCGGACCATGCGCCACCGGGCCGGCGGCGAACCCCGCGAGAGCACGCGAACCAGCGCCGCTCCCGTGGGCGTCGTGGCTTCGCCCTCCACCGGCCCGCCCGTCGCCACCTCGACCCCCTCCAGGAGGATCGCGGTCGCCGGCGCGGGCACCGGAAGACGCCCGTGCGCTGCTTCCACCCACCCGGTGCCGATCGCCACCGGCCGATTGTACACCGCTTCCACACCCAGGCGCTCGAACCCTTCGACAGCCCCCACCACGTCGAGCACCGCGTCCACCGCCCCCACTTCGTGCAGATGCACC
>DATLXT010000353.1:0-3770 GCA_035575475.1 Gemmatimonadales bacterium
CCCGCCGGCCATCGCGGAAATGCAGCAGCACGGCGCTGAGGATCAGCACGGCGACCGCGCCCCAGCGGGCGATCCGGCTGAGCGGCAAGGCATCCCGTTCGTCGGCCATGCGGCGGAATTATAATAAGGAATGCCCGCGCCCACGTTCACCCTGCCGCCCCAGTACGACGCCAAGGGCGTCGAGCCCCGGCTCTACCGCCGCTGGCTGGAGAGCGGGCTGTTCACCGCGCGCGCCGATTCGCCCCGCGAGCCCTACGTCATCGTCATCCCACCCCCCAACGTGACCTCCGTGCTGCACATGGGGCACGGGCTCGACAACGTGACCCAGGACGTGCTGATCCGATTCGAGCGCATGCGGGGGCGTGAAGCCTGCTGGCTCCCCGGTACCGACCACGCCGGCATCGCCACCCAGAACGTGGTGGAGCGCATGCTGGCCGCCGAAGGCAAGACCCGCTTCGACCTGGGGCGGGAGCGGTTCGTGGAGCGGGTCTGGGCGCACGTGCGCGCCACCGGCGACACCATCCTGGAACAGCTCCGGATGATCGGCTGCTCCTGCGACTGGAGCCGCACCCGCTTCACGCTCGACGCGGCCTACTCCCGCGCCGTCCGCGAGGCGTTCGTCACCCTGTGGGAGCAGGGCCTGGTCTACCGGGGGCACCGGGTGATCCACTGGTGCCCGCGCTGCCTCACGGCCCTGTCGGACGAGGAGGCCGAGTTCGGCGACCCCGAGCCCGGAACCCTCTATTACGTCCGGTACCCCTTCGCGGACGGGCCCGGTGAGCTGACGGTCGCCACCACCCGCCCCGAAACCATGCTGGGCGACACGGCGGTGGCGGTCCACCCGTCGGACGACCGCTATCGCGCCCTGGTCGGTCGGCGCGTCCGGGTGCCCATCGCGAACGTCGAGATTCCGGTGATCGCCGACCCGGCCGTGGACCCCGCCTTCGGGACCGGCGCGGTCAAGGTCACCCCCGCCCACGACGCGGCCGACTTCGAGATCGGGACGCGGCACGGGCTGGAGATGCCGCTGGTGATGACCGAGGACGGCCGCATGGAAGACCAGGCGGCCGGCGGGTCGGCGGACGGGGGGAGGGTGCCCGCGTCGTTGCGGGGCCTGGACCGGTTCGAGGCGCGCCGGAAGATCGTGGAGCTCCTCCAGGCCCAGGGGCTCCTGGTGCGCACCGAACGGCACGAGCACGCCCTGCGACGCTGCTACCGGTGCGAGGCGATCGTCGAGCCCAGGCTCAGCGACCAGTGGTTCGTCAGGATGCAGCCCTTGGCCGGACCGGTGATGGCCGGATTCCGCCGGGGCGACTTCCGGATCGTGCCGGAGCGTTGGGTGGCGACCTTCGAGCACTGGATGGAGCACATCCGGGACTGGAACGTCTCGCGCCAGCTCTGGTGGGGCCACCGGATCCCGGTGTTCACCTGCACCGCCTGCGGCCATACCTGGGCCGACCGGCGCGACCCCGAGCGCTGCTCCCGGTGCGGCGGCGCGGTCGAGCAGGACCCCGACGTCCTCGACACCTGGTTCTCGTCCTGGCTCTGGCCCTTCGCCACCTTCGGCTGGCCCGAGCGCACGCCGGACCTGGCCCGCTTCTACCCCGGCCACACGCTGGTCACGGGGCCGGACATTCTCTTCTTCTGGGTGGCCCGCATGCTGATGGCGGGCTACCACTTCATGGGCCAGCGCCCGTTCCGCACCGTGTTCCTCCACGGCATCGTGCGGGACACGCGGCACCGCAAGATGTCCAAGTCGCTGGGCAACGGCATCGACCCCCTGGACGTGGTCCGCCTGTACGGAGCCGATGCCCTCCGGTGGACCGTGATCGCCGGGATGCCGCTGGGCCAGGATCTCATCCTCGACCCCGACGATCTCGAGAGCACCTTCGCCCCGGGGCGCAACTTCGCCAACAAGCTCTGGAACATCGGCCGGTTCATCCTGGCCCAGTTGCCCGAGCGGGTGCCGGCGATCGAGGAGATCGCCGGCGATCAGCTCACGCTCGCCGATCGCTGGATCCTGACCCGGGCCAGCCGTACGGTCGCGGCGGCCACCGACTCGCTGGAGCAGTTCCGCCTGGACGAGGCCGCCAAGCGCTGCTACGACTTCGCCTGGAAGGAGCTGGCGGATTGGTACGTGGAAGCCGTGAAGCCGCGGCTGACACGGGATGCCGCCCCCTGGCCCGCCGCGCAGGCCGTGCTGCTCCACTGCTTCGACACCGTCCTCCGCCTGCTCCACCCGGTGGTTCCGTTCATCACCGAGGAGCTGTGGCAGCAGCTCCCGGGACGGCGGCCCGACGAGCTGCTCGCCGGCGCCGCCTGGCCCCGGCCGCGCCCGGACCTGGAGGACGAGGATGCCGAGGCGCAGTTCGAGCGGGTGAAGCAGGCCATCGAACGCATCCGGAGCATCCGGGCGGACTACGGGGTGCCGCCCAGGGTGCGGCTCCGGGCCCGCATCGTCCCCCGCGGCGCCGACCGGCGGGAGACGTTCGAGGGGGAGCGCGAGACCATCGTGCGGCTCGCCGCGCTGAGCGAGCTGGCCCTCGACGGCGCCCCGGGCGCGACCCCGGGACCGGGCGCCCACGCGGTGTTCGGCGACGCCAGCGAGGTGTTCGTGGCGCTGGAGGGGGCGATCGATCTGGGACGGGAGTGCCGCCGTCTGGCCGAGGAAATCGCCCGGCTGGACCGCCAGCTCGCCGCGCTCGGCGCCAAGCTCACGAACCCGAACTTCGTCACCCGGGCCCCGGCGGACGTGGTGGCGCGCGAGCGCGAAAAGGAACGGACGTGGCGCGAACAGCGCGACCTCTTGGCCGGCAAGCTCCAGGCGCTGGGCTGCTCGTAGCCGGCGCGCTCGCCGCGTGCGCCAACATCGAGGCGCCGCCCGGCGGCCCCCCCGACGCCGCGCCGCCGGCGGTGATCCAGGTGCGCCCCGAGTCGGGCGCCGTGGTGCCGCGCTGGGACGGGCCCGCCGTGATCCGGTTCGACGAGGTGATCGAAGAGATGCCCGACCAGCTCGCCCGGCACGTCCTGCTCTCCCCGGTCCGCGGCCCGGTCGCCGTGTCCTGGCACCGCACCCGGATCGAGGTCGAGCCCAAGGAGGGGTGGAAACCGGGGCGGGTGTACCGGCTCGAGCTGCTGGCCGGCATCACGGATCTGCGGCGGAACCGGCTGGACAGCGGGCGCACCGTGATCTTCTCCACCGGCCCCGCCCTCCCCGGCGCCCGGCTCCAGGGCACGGCGCTCCACTGGACCGAGCAGCGCGCCCTGGGACGCGCCCTGATTCAGGCGGCGCTGCGCCCCGACACCGTGCCCTACCTCGCTCTGGCCGATTCGAGCGGAGCGTTCACCCTTTCGGGCATCCCGCCGGGCGACTATCTCGTGTACGCGGTGCACGACCAGAACACCAACCGCCAGAGAGACCCGCGCGAGGCGTACGACTCGGCGCTGGTGCGGGTGGACTCGACCGCGATGGTCGTCCTGTGGGCCTTCGTGCACGACACCACGGCGCCGCGGCTCAAGGCGGCCGAAGCGGTGGATTCGGTTTCGGTGCGCGTCGAGTTCACCCAATACCTCGATCCCGAGCGCCCGGTGGACCCCGCTCAGGTCCGGCTGGTCGCCCTGCCGGACAGCACCCCCGTCCGGCTCGCCGCGGTGCTCACGCCCCGGGCGTTCGATTCCGTGCGGGCCCGGGAGCGCGCCGCGGCCGACTCGGCGCGCCGCGCCGAGCGAGACACCGCGGCCGCCGGGCGGCGGGAGCCTCG
The DNA here is from genome assembly GCA_035575475.1 of Gemmatimonadales bacterium. GTDB lineage: Bacteria > Gemmatimonadota > Gemmatimonadetes > Gemmatimonadales > GWC2-71-9 > DATLXT01. Next base: position 3,762 of record DATLXT010000353.1, read on the forward strand.
CCGGGAAGC